>LFCU01000129.1 GCA_001044195.1 Candidatus Achromatium palustre | reverse complement strand
TAATGTCCAATTATGGGTAACTTTGTCCAACTTTTAAATAGCAGTTAAAATCTCCAGCTTTAGCTGAAGGTTTTCCTTCTTTCCATTATGTGCAATTTTTTATTGGACATGGAGGAATTTTTATTGGGATTATGTATTTGACTTTAGGATTTGATTTACGTCCAACTCTAGTAGGTGTAAGACATGCTTTTCAGACTGGCTTGATATTAGCTATTTTAGTGGGCTTGATTAATTATGTACTTGATGCCAATTACATGTTTCTGTGTGCTGCTCCAATCGGCGCATCACCTTTCTTTTTTCTACCTTGGCCTTGGTATATTCCATTTTTAACTATTGTTGCCTTAATTTATTTCTTGCTTTTATGGCTACCATTTGCCAAATACTCAGCAAAATGATGAAAGTTACGTATGGCACCAGAAAACGATCACAATATGACAAAGTAGAATTAGGTGAATAAATTACAATTACTTAATATTTTCTGGATACTAGTTTTAATTCTATTCAGATTAGAACCAGCTTTTGCGAAACCGCCACGTATTGGTTTAGTACTTAGTGGTGGAGGAGCTAAAGGAGCATCCCATGTTGGAGTTCTTCAAGTATTAGAAAAACTCCGCATACCTATTCATGCAATTGCAGGCACCAGTATGGGAGCTTTAGTGGGTGGAGCCTACGCTAGTGGCATACCTTTAGACAAGATGAAACATATTATTAGCAAAACCGATTGGGATGCCATGTTTGTAGATGATCCCCCACGCTCTGCCTGGTCTATAAGACGTAAACTTCAAGCCAGACGACCTACTTGGGATTTTACTATTGGATATAGAGATGGCAAATTTAAATTACCTAAAGGAGTTATATCAGGCCAAAAAGTAAGACTATTTTTATCAGACCTAGTAAAACATACTGAAGGAATCGACCATTATGACGAATTACCTATACCATTTCGAGCTGTAGCTACTAATATAGAAAATGGCAAAATTAAAGTATTTGATAGAGGACCTTTAGCTGAAGCCTTATATGCCAGTATGTCGGTGCCGGGATTTTTTGCGCCCCTAGAAAAACCGAAAGGACTATATGTAGATGGTGGTTTAGTGCGCAATTTGCCAGTAGATATAGTACGTAATATGGGTGTTGATATCGTTATTGCTGCAAATATCGAAGGTAGTTACCTAAAACGCGAGCAATTAACTAACGTTATAGGCGTTACCGCTCAAATGCTCCTTATCTTGATTGAACAAAATGTGCAGCGTTCGCTTAAAGAACTAGATTTACAAAAGGATGTGCTGATTACTCTAAATCTTGGCGACATTGCAGCTACTGATTTTAATCGTGCCGCTGATACCATAACCATTGGTATAAAGGCAACTCGTAAAGTCGCTAAACAACTACAACGCTATCAAATCAATCCTAAGGCATATCTAGCCTGGCAAAACAAACGCTTACTTTTAAATAAACCCACAACGCCAGTCTCAATAGATACATTGCGTATCACTGGACTTAACAGAGTTAATCCTAAGGTTTTTAATAAACTACAACAAAATAACGTTCACCGCACTGTAGACCGGACACAGCTTGCAGATGATTTACAAATAGTATATGGCAGTGGTGACTTTGAGCGTATCGGCTATCGTATTAAACGCTCTGGAGAACGTAATCTACTAATCATAGATGCAGTCGAAAAAACTTGGGGACCTGGTTACTTAAGTTTTGGTTTGGGTCTTATGAATGATTATGAAGGGGATAATCGTTTCGGATTACATACCAGTTATCGTCGAACCTGGCTTAATTCGCTTGGTGCTGAATGGAAAACGGATTTAGTGATGGGAAATGTCCCAGGATTATATACAGAATTTTATCAACCTCTTGATATTACTAGAACTCATTTTGTAGTCCCATACCTAGACCTTAGTATTACTCCCTTACATGTTTATTCTGGTAATAATAGAATCGCACGCTATGATGTCAGCAGTGCTGATATAGGAGCTGACTTTGGAATTAATTTTGGCAAGAATGCACAAATACGTTTTGGCCCCTATTGGCGTACCCAAAGATTTTCTATCAATACTGGTAGCCAAGTGTTGCCAGAGATCGACCTGCAAGATACTGGAATAATTGGACAGATCCTAATAGATACTATGGATCAAGATTATGTGCCACGTCGTGGAAGCCGCTTTACTCTTAAATATCGCCGCCCTTTTAGAATCAGCAAGGTTAATAATCAAACCCCGGATATGTACAATCGAGTATATACCGAATGGCAGAGAGCATATCAATTAGGTCAAAACAGTCTCATAGGTACGATACGCGCTGGCAGCAGTTTAGGCACTAAACTTGCTTATTATGATCAGTTCACACTTGGTGGTTTTTTAAATCTTACCGGCTATGCTAATGAGCAGTTTCGAGGTAATACAATGGTCTATGGCAACCTATCTTATCAATATTTGCTTACTAGGTTACCATCACCATTGGGGCGGGGCTTATATTTAGGTGGTAGTTTGGAGATAGGGAAAATATGGGGGCAGGATATCTTTGTAAGTTCAGTTGCAGGAGAGCCAATTTCTACAACTCCAGCAAGCATGTTATATAGTGCTAGTATCTTTTTGGGAGCGGATACTTGGTTAGGTCCTATTTATTTAGGCTGGGGATTTTCTGGTATGGGTCAACAGGGTTTATATGTCTTAATAGGACGTTTAGGAGAAAATTAATGATTTTTAGGCATTTGTACTCTAAACATTATAAAAATAATGCAATATAATTATAATGTTACGTGCAAACATCAAACTGAACCAGTGTCTCAAAGATTAGTATAGAGATTGGAACTATTGGAATTGTACCCTTAGAATTGGCTAACAATCTACACCTTGATATGAATTTTCTGGAAGAATTTGGTATTATCAAAACTATGGACAAAGATTTTAATATTTTGATTCAAAATGGTAGATTCCACTTTGATACATTACATATCAACACTAATGCCAATTTTCAAAATGATCTAGATCCTTACTGCAAAGATGCCTATAATGATGATCCTGATAACAAAGATAGGTATCTACAATAACAAAAACTTTTTGCATGACTGATATTAATCGCATCCGAAACTTCTCTATTATAGCCCATATTGACCATGGAAAATCTACTATAGCAGATCGTTTTATCCAAATTTGCGGTGGTTTAAGTGCCCGAGAAATGGCCGACCAAGTCTTAGACTCTATGGATTTGGAACGCGAACGCGGCATTACCATCAAAGCACAAAGTGTAACCTTGCTATTTAATTCTCAGGATGGCAATACATATCAACTTAACTTTATTGACACTCCAGGCCATGTAGACTTTTCTTACGAAGTCTCCAGATCCTTAGCTGCCTGTGAAGGAGCATTATTAGTTATAGATGCAGCCCAAGGCGTAGAAGCCCAAAGTATGGCCAATTGCTATATTGCCATTGAACAAGGACTAGAAGTATTACCAGTTTTGAATAAGATCGATCTGCCAACTGCTGATCCAGAACGAGTAATTACTGAAATTGAGGAAATTATTGGCTTAGAAGCTCAACATGCCTTACATGTCAGTGCCAAAACGGGCTTAGGCATTCAAGAATTATTAGAAGCTCTAGTTATACAGATTCCAGCACCCAATGGAGATCCCAAAGCTCCATTACAGGCCTTAATTATTGATTCTTGGTTTGATTCATATCTAGGAGTCATCTCCTTAATACGAGTAGTCAATGGAGAATTACATCTAAAAGATAAGATTTACATGATGTCCACTGGTAGAACCTATCAGGTCGAAAGACTAGGAGTCTTTACTCCTAAAATGTTGCAAAAATCTATTTTAACTACCGGTGAGGTAGGATTTCTCACTGCTGGAATTAAAGAAATAGATGGCGCACCTGTCGGAGATACCATTACTTTAGAACATAACCGTGCTGCTAAACCATTACCTGGTTTTGCTAAAATGCGGCCTCGAGTATTTTCTGGTCTTTATCCTATAGAATCTGATCAATATGAAAATTTACGGGAGGCCTTGCAAAAATTACGTCTTAATGATGCAGCTTTGAATTTTGAACCTGAAGTATCACAAGCACTTGGTTTTGGATTCCGTTGTGGCTTTTTAGGTATGCTGCACATGGACATCGTACAAGAACGTTTAGAAAGGGAATATAATCTTAATTTAATAACCACAGCACCTACAGTTGTATATGAAGTATTACTTGTAGATGGCTCCGTAATTCAAATTGAAAATCCAGCTAATTTACCAGAACCTAATGCCTTACGTGAAGTAAGAGAGCCTATTATTGAAGCCCATATTCTAACCCCCCAAGCATATTTGGGGGCAGTGATGGGGTTATGTGTCGAAAAACGTGGTGCGCAAAAAGATATGCGATATTTAGGTGGTCAGGTACAGCTTGTTTATGAGCTGCCTATGAATGAGGTAGTATTAGATTTTTTTGATCGCCTTAAGTCATGTAGCCGTGGTTATGCATCTTTTGAATATGATTTTAAGCGTTTCCAAAATGCTAATTTGGTAAAATTAGATCTGTTAATAAATAGTGAAAAAGTAGATGCTTTATCTACAATTGTGCATCGTTCTCAAGTGCAGAGTAGAGGGCGTGATCTTACTGACAGGATGCGTGAACTGATTCCACGCCAGATGTTTGAGGTGGCCATTCAAGCTGCCGTTGGTGGTAAGATTATTGCCAGAGCTACAGTTAAAGCCTTACGTAAGGATGTCTTGGCTAAATGCTATGGTGGTGATGTAACTCGGAAGCGTAAACTCTTAGAGAAACAAAAGGCTGGAAAGCGGCGCATGAAGCAAGTAGGACGGGTCGATATCCCTCAAGAGGCTTTTCTTGCAGTATTACAGGTCAATAAGAATAATTAAGGATAATAAATTTTAAAAAACATGACTTATAACTATAATATATCGTATAGTCATAACTATTAAATAGTTCATAGAATTTTTTGAATGTGCGATTAAGCTAAGGCTAATCGCACCTACATCAAAGTAAGTAATTTTTTAACGTGAGCCATTATGCAATTTGATTTCCCCCTTTTTTTAGTATTAGCCAGTGTTATTACTGGAGTAATTTGGGCTATTGATGCTCTTTACATAGCCATTAGTGCTAAACGTCGCAAACGCAAAGAACATATAATAGTTGAATATGCCAGATCTTTTTTTCCAGTGATCTTTGCTGTACTTATATTACGTTCATTTTTAGCCGAACCATTTCGTATTCCTTCAGGCTCTATGCTGCCAACTTTGTTAGTTGGAGATTTCATTTTAGTCAATAAATATGCTTATGGCCTACGATTACCAGTATCACATCAAAAAATATTTGAAGTTGACAGTCCCAAACGCGGTGATGTGATAGTATTTCGTTATCCTGAAAATCCTAGGCTAGATTACATCAAACGTGTTATTGGCGTTCCTGGAGATCAAATTTCCTATCAAAATAAGACACTACACATTAATGGCCAAAAAGTGCAGCTAGTACCATTAGGAGTGTATAATGGGATGGGATCGTCTCGTGAACCTGGAACATTGCGCTTTACAGAAAACTTAACTGGAGTACAACATAACATCTTAATAAATTTCAATGCTCCAGATTTAATGCCCAACTGTGTAATGCCCAACGGTCGCATCCCAGCAAAACACTATTTTGTGATGGGTGATAATCGTGATAATAGCAATGACAGTCGGTGTTGGGGATTAGTTCCAGAAGCCAATCTAGTAGGCCAAGCCATACTAATCTGGATGAATTTCGATGGGGCAAGTAAATCTGTTGTTGCATGGCAACGTATTGGTAATTTAATTCATTGAGGTATAAATATATGTCTACTTTTTCAAACCAACAGCAGGGCTTCTCTTTCGCCAATATATTGCTATTTCTAATAGTAGGTGGCTTTGTAATGTTGCTCCTATTTAAAATAGGACCCATGTATATGGAGAATATGACAATTCAATCAATCTTAGATGGCATGAAAGAACGCTTTGCAATAGACAACATCTCTCCTAATGAATCTACAGTGCGTAATGACCTTAGAAAGCAACTGGATATAAATAGCATTCATCGGTTTAATAGGGGCGGGGATGACAAGATGAATACTTCTTGGGAAGCAGATGTTTTTAAAGTAGAACTAGAATATGAACCTCGAGTACATATTATTGGTAATTTAGATGTTATAGCTAAATTCAAAAATTCTACGGAGTTGCCAATTCGTTGAGAGCACCTATTGTACAATTGATCCAGAGTTTAGATTATCAATTTACACATCCAGAATTGCTGGATCAAGCATTAACTCATCGTAGTGCTGGACACATTAACAATGAGCGCTTAGAATTTTTAGGAGACGCTTTATTGGGATTTATTATCGCTGAAGCGTTGTTTTGTCAATATCCTGATGCCGATGAAGGGCAATTAAGTCGTCTCCGAGCTAGATTGGTAAAAAAAGAGAGTCTAGCCAATTTAGCCCGAGCATTAGATTTAGGAGATTATTTACATCTAGGAATCGGAGAATTGCGTAGTGGTGGCCATGCTAGAGATTCTATTCTAGCAGACGCAATGGAGGCTGTATTTGCTGCTGTGTATCTTGATGGTGGTTTAGATGCAATGCGGCGATTAATATTACATCTTTATGATGCGCAGCTTAAAGCCATTAGTTCTGGAGAGGTGATTAAAGATCCTAAAACTAGGTTGCAAGAATTGTTGCAAGCACAAGGGGCTTCTTTACCAGAATATGGTATATTAGAAATAGGGGGTAGCCCCCATGAGCAAGAATTTCAGGTATATTGCCGTGCTGTTGAATATGGTTTTGAAACCAAAGGTAGTGGTAGTAGTAGACGCCGTGCCGAGCAGCAAGCTGCGGAATTTATGCTTGAGCATTTATTTAATATGATACATAAAAATATCAATAACTATTGATATGTTAATAGATGACATTAAACATTATCCAAATCCTTCTCTATCCAACTTAATATTTAAGGTTTTGGATAATGTCTATTATATTGATTTTTGAGCACTGGTTCAGTCTAATTCATCAACTAACATTATGTTATTTGAAAAACAATTCCTGACGAACATTATTGAATAAATCGCTATTTTCGTTCATCATGTATACGCCTCTAAACTTATTTGTGTATAAACTTATATGGGTGTGGCTACTTTGAAACGACGACTAATTTAAGCCATGTAGGGTGGGCAAATAGCTGTATCGTGTGCCCACGCAATCCGAATTATTTGATAATTCCGCGTGGGCACGACGAAGCCGTGCCCCACCCTACCTGGCTTTCAACCCATCAACAAATGTTTTGAGTTGAGTTTCAAATTCTAATTTTGGATTCATGTATTCCCTTGTATTTTTGCGCATAACGCCCTAGCTCAACCGCACACGCCTTTGGCGCGTCGGCTGAAGCACCGTGTTATGCGCTGACAGTGAGTCCTGGATTAAAATTCGTGTTTCTTTCATCAGGATATCCCTTTGGATTACAGATAATTTTACAAGTACCTACATGGTAGTTTGAGCTGTTATGTAAGTGGCCATGAATCCAAAGTAACGGTGCATATTTTTCAATTAGGTGATCGAGTTTTGAAACGTAGGAAGCACTACTAATCTCTTTTTCAAAGCACTTTGGTAAAGATAGCGTACTAGGGGCGTGATGAGTAATCACGATATTCTCTTTCCCCTGGTTCTTATCTAATTCACTAGTGAGCCAATTCAGGGAGCGTCGATGAATGGTGGCAACATCTATTGACCGAAGTTTAGAATACCTAGGTGAAACTCTAATTTTCTTAAAATCGGTCATTATCTGTTGACATTCATAGCCAGCAATTCTTGGGTCTCCAAAGAGTTCAAAATCAGTCCAAAGAGTAGTGCCATAGAAATTGATTTCTTCAATAGAAAATACATCATTCTCTAGAATGTGGACGTTTGTTCCTTTTGTCTTTTCTTTTAAGTCTCCTATATGTTTTGGGTACGCTTTCCCATAAAACTCATGATTACCTAGTACATAGAGAACAGGCACATTCTTGATATTGCTTAAAACCCAAGCTAATCCCTTGTCCTTTATATGTATAT
This sequence comes from Candidatus Achromatium palustre, assembly GCA_001044195.1. Taxonomy (GTDB): domain Bacteria; phylum Pseudomonadota; class Gammaproteobacteria; order Chromatiales; family Chromatiaceae; genus Achromatium; species Achromatium palustre. The sequence goes on along the minus strand of LFCU01000129.1, from coordinate 348 downwards.
CCCCTGCTAAAACGACAACATCAGCACCTACGTCTTCATATGGGAAGTCTTCAAACTCTAGATGCAGGTCACTTAGTACTTGGATATTCATTCTTTTGGTTGTGCATAACGCCACGCATAACCTGCTTTGGGGATGCCATTCAGCGGAGCAACTCAGGTTGAACAACATCTACACATTATGGCGGAAAACATCTGCTGAAATTGCCGTGCGTCCCTAAAGTCAGTGTTCATGCTCTTGTTAGCCAAACCCTCTATACGTTTATTTAGTTTTTTGTCGAAGTAACTCATAAAAGGGCACTGGTTCAGTCTAATGTCTTGACTTAAGTATTTTATTATACTACACTATTT
>LFCU01000263.1 GCA_001044195.1 Candidatus Achromatium palustre | reverse complement strand
TATTATAAAAATAATGTAATTATGATGTTATGTTCAAACATCAGACTGAACCAGTCCCAACACCAGGATCTCTTGACGTTTTTGGCAAAAATTTTTATTATATCATGAAAAATTTTAAAAACTATCTTTTCATTTACGAATGACTATAGTTGAGAAGTATAGTTGAGAAGTATAGTTGAGAAGCTTCTCAATGCTGAGGCCATGGAAAATATAGCATTACTTTACAATAATAATAACATTACTTATAAATATATAACTAGTTAGGAATAACAGATAAAATTTATGCCCTGGCAACATGTTGAAAACTTAGACTTTCAAGATATTTTATATCATCAAGATTCAGGAATTGCCAAAATAACTATCAATCGTCCTGAAGTACGTAATGCCTTTCGACCTGAAACAGTGCGTGAACTCATACAGGCGTTTCGTCATGCCCATTTAGATTCCCAGATTGGAGTGATAATCCTAACTGGTACAGGAGATCTAGCATTCTGTTCTGGTGGTGATCAAAGAGTACGAGGTGAAGGCGGCTATCGAGATTCCAAAGGTGAAGAATTTCTTAATGTACTAGAATTACAACGACAGATTCGTACTCTACCAAAACCAGTTGTAGCTATGGTTGCAGGCTACGCCATTGGAGGCGGACATGTATTACACCTGGTATGCGATCTGACTATAGCAGCGGATAATGCCCGCTTTGGGCAAACTGGTCCCAAAGTAGGCAGCTTTGATGGTGGCTTAGGAGCTAGTTTATTGACTAGAGCCGTTGGGATTAAAAAGGCCAAAGAAATCTGGTTTCTCTGTCGTCAATATGATGCAACCCAGGCTTTAGATATGGGCCTAGTCAATACTGTAGTCCCTTTAGCACAACTAGAAGCGGAGACCATCAAATGGTGCCAAGAGATGTTAGCTCTGAGTCCAACCGCATTAAGAATGCTTAAAGCTGCCTTTAATGCTGATACTGATGGGGTTGCAGGTATACAGGAACTCGCCGGAAATGCTACTGGATTATTTTATATGACTCCAGAAGGTCAAGAAGGGCGCAACGCCTTTTTAGAAAAACGTCCGCCGGATTTTACCAAATTCCAACGTAGGCCCTAAAAATGCCTGATACTGTGGATAAAGCAACAGGTCCCCATATCATAACAATCTGGTGGCTTGCCATTCGCCCCAAGACCTTAAGCCTGTCTTGGGTACCAGTATTAGTAAGCAGTAGTTTGGCATTCAGCGAACAAGGACAATTTTCTTGGCTTGTCATGCTAACCGCCGTTTTAGCTGCGATCCTAATCCAAATTGGTACAAATCTGCATAATGATGCTAAAGATTTTGAACGTGGGGTGGATCGCCCTGATCGTCAAGGACCAGTGCGAGTAACAGCTATAGGCTGGTTACAGGCCAATCAAGTCCGCAACGCCGCTTATATGGCCTTTGGATTAGCTTTTATAATAGGTTTGTATCTTATTTGGATAGGCGGGTGGATAATTTTTATTTTAGGTATAGCTTCGATTGTAGCTGGTCTAGCTTATACTGGAGGGCCACGTCCAATTGCTTATGGCATGTTTGGTGAGATTTTTGTCTTTTTATTCTTTGGCGTTGCTGCTGTAGTTGGTACTTACTATTTGCATACGCATCAAATTTCCTGGACATCTATGGCAACAGGTGCAGCATTTGGTTTGCTGGCGGCTGCTGTGCTTACAGTAAATAATTATCGTGATATATATAGTGATAAATTGGTAGGTAAAATTACTTTGCCTATTTATATTGGAGAGGCTGCGACCCGTATTGAATATGCTGGGTTGATGATCTTGCCTTTTGTGTTAATAATTCCTAGTGGTATAAAGCAACCGTGGGCGTTAATCTTGGCTTATCTGACATTGCCAGGTGCTTTATGGTTGGTAATAAGATTTTTTAAAACTCCACCCAGTCCGGCTTGTAATGATTTATTAGCGCGTACCGCCCAATTGCAGTTAATATTTGGATTGCTGTTGGGAATAGGATATCTAATATAGCTTCTATAGCTTCTATAGCTTCTCAATTAAGCCAGGTAGGATGGGCACGGCCTTATCGTGCCCACGCGGAACCATAATTTGTCCTGTTTGGTTTACTTAGGGTAAAGGATACAGCCCTTTGCCTACCCTACCTGGCTTGTGGTATATAATTATTTAAAATAATGCCTATTCTAAAAAATATATTGTTAGATTCTCTACATGGTCGTCTACTAATATTAGAAACGCTAGTTTTAGCAGGCTTTCTTGGAACTGCTGGTGTTGCATTATATAACGCATTTCGTAATAGCGCAGAAACTGCAATGCGCGAAAAACTCCAAGGCCATGTATATGCTTTATTGGCTGCTGCTGATGAAGACAAAGATGGAAAAATGCTTCTACCTAAAATATTACCAGATACTCGTTTTACTAATCCTACTTCTGGATTATACGCCTTAGTAGTAGCAAATAGCGGCACCTTCCGTTGGAGATCCCCATCACTTACAGGACAAACTCAAAAATTTTTGAAGCCTCAACCACCAGGAGCAATTAGTTGGCATTACTGGAATGTTGACGAGCGTACAATGCTAGTACTAAATTATGGTATTATTTGGGAAGACTATCAAGGGCAAGGAATTATGTATACTTTTGCTGTTGCTGCCGATATTGCACCGCTTACCAATGAAATACAAGGTTTTAGACAAACCCTATGGCTATGGTTGGGCGGTTTAGCTGGCATTTTGCTAATAGCACAAGGCTTAATTCTCAATTGGGGACTTAAACCATTGCGTCAAGTAGCCACAGATTTACGAGATATCGAAACTGGTGCTGCAGAACGTCTTACTGGACAATATCCTAAAGAATTACAGGGCTTAACTGGAAATCTCAATGCCTTGCTTAATAACACCCGAACTAAACAACAGCGATATCGGAATAGCTTGGATGATCTTGCTCATAGTTTAAAGACTCCATTAGCGATCTTGCGTAATGCTCCATCGCAACCTGAATCTTTTCAAGAATTTTTTGTATTAGTACAAGAACAGGTATCACGGATGGATGCTATCATTCAACATCAGCTACGGCGTGCTGCGACTGTAGGGCATGGACCATTAGCACGCGCCATCTTAATCCGTCCCTTAATAGAACGGCTTACACGCTCTATTAATAAAGTCTACTCTGATAAGCATAAGCAAATAAGCCTTAATATAGCACCAAAAACCCGCTTTTTTGGGGATGAGGGAGACTTGCTAGAATTGCTTGGCAATCTAATAGATAATGCTTTTAAATATGGGAAGCACCAAATACAGGTTAGTGCTTATCCTGCGGCCAAGCAAGATATTCATCCTGGCTTAATATTAAAGATCGAAGATGATGGTCCTGGTATTGAGCCTGAGTTATTTGAAAAATTAATGCAGCGTGGTTCTCGTTTAGATGAAAGTATTCCTGGAGAAGGAATTGGTCTAGCAGTAGCTTTTGATATTATTAGTCTATATAAAGGCAAACTAGAGGCTACACATAGTAAATTAGGTGGTGCTTGTCTTTTGGTATATTGGCCACCACTATAAAGTTATAATTAGGGGCTAAAACAGTTGTCGACTTTTCGTATACTATCATATATTAGCTTCTACTTTTGCCACCTATCAGTTATGTCGTAACTCGCTTATCTTATGGTGCGCAATGCGCACCCTACAATTGCTAATTTAGTTTAAGACCCATTATTTTAGAAGATGCAGGGTGCACACCCTACATATTAAATTACTTTAGAAAAACGTTTGGTATCAGTCTTTTTAGCCATATACGCATCAAATACCATACAAATATTGCGAATCAATAATCGCCCTTGAGGCTGTATTTGGATGCCTCGTTGATCTAAATTTAGTAAGCCATGGGTCTGCATAAGTCTAAGTTGATCCAACTCAGTGGCAAAATAATCTACAAAAATAATACCCCAACGCTGTTCTATAGCCGCAAAGTCTAATTCAAAATGACATATCAATTGAGTAATGATATGGCGACGAATCTCATCATCTCGAGTTAAACTAATACCCCTTAATATGGGCAACTGCCCTTTATCCAATGCTTCATAATAAGGCTCTAAAGATTTTACATTCTGGCTATATGTACTATCCATAATACTAATGGAAGTTACTCCAAGCCCCACTAGATCACAATTGGCATGAGTGGAATACCCCTGAAAATTACGATGCAATGATCCTTGGCGTTGTGCTATAGCCAATTCATCGTCAGGTCGTGCAAAATGATCCATCCCAATAAATACATAGCCTGCCGCCGTAAGCATGTTAATAGCAGTGCTCAAAATATCTAGCTTAACTGCTGGGGTTGGTAAATTTGTATCAGCAATCCGGCGTTGTGGAGGAAACATATGTGGCAAATGGGCGTAATTAAATAGAGACAGGCGATTAGGGGCTAACTCGATTACCTGTTCCAAAGTATGCGCAAAACTGGTAGCTGTTTGCAATGGCAATCCGTAGATTATATCAAAACTTATTGAGCGAAATCCTTGATTACGAGCTGCTTCTAAAACTTCTAGTGTCTTAGCCTTACTTTGGATGCGATTTACCGCTTTTTGTACCTGTGGATTAAAATCTTGTACTCCTAAGCTCATACGATTAAAGCCTAGTTTTCGTAAGAGGCTAATAGTGTCAATGCTTGCTTCGCGAGGATCAATTTCGATGGAATATTCTCCAATAGCATCCTCAGCTAAATTAAAGTGGTGTTGGATTACATCCATCAGTTGCTGCATTTCTGTATGACTAATAAAGGTTGGAGTACCACCACCCCAATGTAATTGGGTAACTAGTCGCTTTGAATCTAGTAAGGCTGCCTGTAGTGCTAGTTCATGTTGAACCCTTTCTAAATAAGGCTGTGTTAGACTGCGATCTTTAGTGGCAATTTTGTTGCAAGCACAGTAAAAGCATACAGTATCGCAAAATGGGATATGGAGATATAAAGACAAAGGTCGTCCAGCAGCATTTCCTCGAGTACAAGCGTCTTGATAGTCGGTAATAGTAAAACGGTCATGAAATTCTACCGCTGTAGGATATGAAGTGTAGCGAGGCCCACTTTGATCATATTTAGCTATAAGTTCCGGGTCAAAAATAATGCTCTGATCCATTATGCAGCCTCAAATTTTAAGTTACGATTATTGAACCATGATGCATTATCAAGATAATCTAGCTAATCTAGAAAATCAAGGTTCAAAAATAATTCCGTTAATCTAAAAAATCAAGGTTCAAGCAATGAATAATAACGTCGATCCGGTGGAATTGGCTAAATTTACAACCTTAGCATCTCGCTGGTGGGACCCTGATAGTGAATTTAAACCCTTACATGCCATTAATCCATTACGCTTAGGGTATATCGAACGTATTTGCGGCAATTTGCAAGCAAAAAAAGCACTAGATGTGGGTTGTGGTGGTGGTATATTAGCAGAAAGTATGGCCCTTAAGGGTGCCGAAGTAACTGGTATTGATCTAGGTGAACCATCATTGGCAGTTGCGGAATTACACGCTTTAGAATCTGGTGCCCAAGTAACCTATAGAAACATATCTGTAGAGGCTTTAGCACAAGAAGCCCAAGGTAGCTTTGATATTGTAACCTGTATGGAACTTTTAGAGCATGTACCTGATCCTAGTTCTATAGTAACATCTTGTGCTAGTTTATTACGTTCTGGGGGCTGGGCCTTGTTTTCTACATTAAATCGTAATTTAAAATCTTACCTATTTGCTATTATTGGTGCTGAATATGTGCTTGGGTTGTTGCCAAAGGGAACACATCAATTTGCTAGATTTATTCGTCCTTCTGAATTGTCTGCTTGGAGTCGTGCTGTACATTTAGATATTAAAGATATTACTGGTATGAGTTATGATCCTTTGACTGGTACTTATTGTTTAGGGCGCGATGTAGGGGTAAATTATCTATTGGCTTGCCAAAAAAATACGTAACTTCTCAATAGACATTATATCGATTTTCGCTAAATGCTAGTCTAGTGCCAAGGATCTTGCCTTAGTCTGGTGCCAAGGCTCTGCCTTGGCACCTTGGGTATCTTTCACTTTGATAGCAAAGTAGTGAACAATTTTTTGCGACTCGAATCATCATCAACTTCATTCCCACGCCGAGCGTAGGGACGATACTTCAAGAAATGGAAAATGAAGGATACCCCGATTTGATTAGAAATTAAGGTGCAGTTGCTAGCTCCACAGGTGTAATAACATGAACAACAGTAAACATGATGGTAATATTTGGATAGAAGACTTACATGGAGATAGATATTATATAGGTAATGTCTGTCACTTAGGTAGAAGTGATGCCAACGATATAGTTGTAGGAGATCCTTTAGTTTCGCGCCATCATGCAGCAATTCAAATTGAAGATAGATCAGGATCTTGGGTCATAGTAGATTTCGGTAGCCGTAATGGTACCTATTTAAATCAACAACGCATCACGCAGCCTAGTAAATTAAAAAATGGTGATCAATTACGTATAGGAGGCAGCATCTATATATTTAATGATAATTCTACTCTAACAGCAACAGATCCTTTTGCTGTAACAGATTCAGAACAAACCAGGTATGATGTACGCAAAACCAACACATGGTTATTAGTAGCTGATATTATTGGTTCTACTGAATTAGTCTCTAATACATCTTTAAACGAGTTGCCTTTAATAACTGGAAAATGGTTAGAAGTTTGCCGCACAATCATAGAAAATTATGGTGGGCGCATTAATCAGTTTATGGGCGATGGTTTCTTTGCTTATTGGCATGATAAGTCAGGAAGCGAAGCCAATATCATACAAACGATGTATGCTTTACAGCAGCAACAAATACAATATGCCCCAAATTTTCGATTTGTAGTACATTTTGGATCTGTGGTTTTAGGGGGCGTAACGATTGGTGAAGAAGAGCGCATATCTGGTGATCAAGTGCATTTTGTGTTTAGAATGGAGAAACTTGCAGGACAAATGCAAGCTCATTGCCTACTAAGTGATGCGGCGCAAATACGGTTGGCTACTTCAATTCCAACAGAACCTGCTGGTAAACATATGCTGCCTGGCTTTAAGATAGCCACAGAATTTTTCGTATGTATGAATCATGACAAAATAACATATAACCAAGACCAAGTAAAATTAACATCTTATACTTGATAGGACTGATTTATTAATCGTTCCCACGCTCTGCGTGGGGTGTAAGCCGCAGGTACCGTCGGCTAAGTCTCAAACGGTGCTGCTTATTATAACTCGATGTTCAAAAGTTAGTATCTGTTAATATTCTAACATCATGTATTGCAA
>LFCU01000172.1 GCA_001044195.1 Candidatus Achromatium palustre | reverse complement strand
CGGATCATTCCCACGCAGAGCGTGGGAACGATCACAATGTGACAAAGTAGAATTACGCAATTGCGCTAAATCTATTAATGCCTGAGCACGTTCGGCATCAACCTGTTCAATTTCTTCAATCAAGTTTAATAGTTCTTGATGCTCTTTATTTGTTAACATTTCTGTTTGCCTTTTAGCAACCAAATCGTTATAACGATTTTGGGTTTCTTTATCTAATCCTCGATTGATTTTTTCTAAAATATCTGTTTTTTGTTTTGAAATACTTGTTGCAACACGTTTAGCCCGTAAAGTTAATACTTGGGACACGAATTGTTCTAAATCGCCAGAATTTAATTGAGCAACACGATTTAAGAGATCAGGTAAAGATATTTGAGGTCTAGTTTCAGTTATTGACATTTTAATTCCATAATATCAAGCCATTAATAAATCTAAAAATTTTTTTTATTTAAGGTATATAATGGCATATTATATTCCAGTGCCGTGGCTGCTACTAAATAAGAATTGACAATAATGGTTTTGAAAACATCTTATTTTTTATAATGTTATCTTATGTATTTGATGATGGGTTTCGCTTCACTCTACCCATCGCACGTGCTTTTTCCTGTTGGTGGTCATAACGTATACCGCCAAGATTTGCTATCGAGCTTGGCAGCGACAAATACCCACGTTGTTTTTGCTCTTAATGTTTTATATAACCTGCATTCCGCCATCCTAATAACTTATCAGGATACGCTTTGCGTCTTAAGTGCATCCTATAACTATAGAATCAGAAAGTCTTTTTGTAAAACCGCAATTCATAAATATTATGGCCTAATAATTGTCCACGGCGTTCAAATCGCGTCTTAGGGCGTATGAGACTAGCAGGAGCAAAACCGCCATCAAGAGCACTGTTACATAAATCTGGACAATTATTTAAAACTTTAAGCATCCAGAAGGCATAATCTTCCCAATCAGTTGCTAGATACCAAAAACCACCAGGGCGTAATATAGATGCTACAGCAGAAACAAAATTAGGCTGTACCAAACGCCGTTTACGATGTTTAAGTTTCGGCCAAGGATCTGGGAATAATAGATAAATTCCATCTGTACAAGCATGAGGTAAAGCATTAATCACTGGCACGGCATCATGCTGTACGATCCGTACATTATTAATAGAGTTTTGACTTAAGACACGCAAGAGACGGCCAATACCAGGACGATGTACTTCAATCCCTAAAAAATTCCATTCAGGATGGGGTATGGCAAATTCTGCTAAGGTTTCACCGTTACCAAAACCAATTTCAATATATAAAGGTTGTAAAGTTGCAAAACATTGGTTAGGATCGAATCTCAAATCTGGTGTAAATTCGCAACCATATTTAGTCCATAATTGTTGGTATGCCTTTGCTTGCCCGGACGTAAAGCGTCCTTCTCTTAACACAAAACTACGGATGGGACGATGTGGTATGCTAGTTTCAGTCATTTATGTTAAGATATATTATTATAATAATATATTTCTAATGAGTAATATTAATGGCTGTCTATATCAGAAGTCGCTGGAAAAATAAAGAAAACCCACATTCTCTAGAAGAAATAGCAGGAGCCGTAGCTGTTACCGCCTGGCGGATATCCAAAGATAAGGCCATGCATTTGCATGGAGAACGGTTTACCTATCAAAATGATCAGCAACGCATGGATGTCATTACAGAATATTTGTATTTTCAAGTTCACATAGTAGATCGTTTGGTTTACGATGTCTTAGAAGCTAAGGAACGTGAGATCTTAATTGTCCAGCTTGCGCTTAAATTAGCAGAATATATTCAGGATAATAGCACTGATCTATTTGGTATTGGAGACTATAAGAATAATTTTATAACCCAACTTAATCAGCGTAATAATGAGTATGCCGAATTAAGTTTTTCTGACCAAGGACCATCGTATTCGATGTTAAGGCACCTTGGATATCAGATTCAACAGTTTATGGGGGAGCAAGCAGAAAATCGTTGGGTTATTGATCAGATCATGGATAAAGATGGTGGGGCAATCTATCAATTAATTGCCCGCACCTTACAAAACTTAATGTCTTAAGTTTGGGTTCATCTATACTATAGTTATATATAATATAGTTAAATTTTAAGTTTAACTCACATATTACTTGAATTATTAGTTAAGAATTAAGAAAACTTTGGTTAGTGACGTACCCAACTTGCAGCCTTCTCTGTATCTTTTTCTTCACCATCTGAATAACCAGCCTCATACGCTTCCGTGAGGCGTTGTTCTTCCCGTTTTGGGTTGCCTAGAAAGCCGGATTGCCAGCCTTGTATATACTCATCGTCAACGCCAATTTGTTCCATTTTAGTCACGGCATCGTAGTAAGTTTGGTTCATAAGTTTCTTCTCCAAATTTAACTAAGTTAGTGTTAGTATCTACAATTAGTATGATTTTATAAAAATTTTGCCATATATGGTATTTTAGCACAAGCTAAAATACTTATGTATTTAATTTTTGGATTTTTAGCTATTATTTAAACCAAGAATTTGTAATTTATACTAAAAATTTTATTGTTGATATAAAAATCATACAAAATATAGAAAGGTATTTATATATTATAGCCTTTTAAAAACGGATTTAATAAATTATAATCTGTTTTTTTGATTATATCATATATAGATATAAATTAGTAGAATTAACTCTACTTTGTCACATTAACAACCGTAGGTTATTAACAGCCATAGGTTGGGCTGACAGCCTCATCGTCAACCAAACATCTTACGACGCATGTATGATGTTTTATTTCTGGTGCCAAGGCAGAACCTTGGCACCAAAGGCCATACGTTATTGAAAAGTTACGAATTTTCAAGCAAGTGTATAGTTTTTGTATCCTGCTTCCCATTAAAATATTTATCAAGTACTTGATGAAAAACTGAATCTGCGGAGGATACATAAGCAAATAACGTAGCACAAGATCTAAGCTTTTTGTCATCAGGTGTACCAAAGATTTCGTATGCTGATTTGTCTTGGATATTTAAAACAGCTACTATACATTCATGCAATCTAGTACCAAGGATTGGATGCTGTAAATATCTTTTAGCTTCATCTATACTTTTTATGCCATAATACATGCAATTTAGACTGGTTCCTAAACCATCCAATTGTGGAAAAATATACCAAATCCAATGGGAGCGTTTTTTGCCACTGTTTATTTCAGCAATAGCCTGCGCATAATCATCTTGTTGTGCTAAGACAAAGCGTTCGATATCGTGTGAATCTAAAATACGTTGATTAAACATATATCACCAAAATAGATAGCATATACCAAATAGTATCTAGTCGAATATTAAACATTATATCGATTTTAATTGTGTCGAGGCTATGCCTTGGCACCAAAGGTGATTATGCAATTACAATATAATTAAAACATTAATAACTAAAATATATAAATATAATTTTCTAACGTGAATGTCATTACACCCATCAATCTTGTAGGACTAAATCGGCAAGCTATAGAAGCATGGTTCCTGCAACACCAACACAAAGCCTTTCATGGCCGTAATGTAATGAAATGGCTCCATAAACATGGTGTATTGGACTGGCAACTCATGACGGATATTGGGAAACGACTCAGAACCGAATTGGCTACTAATGCTATAGCTAAAATCCCTAAGATAGCCTTAGAACAAACAGCTCAAGATGGAACCCGCAAATGGCTTTTAGAACTTGGAGACGGTAACTGTATTGAAGCTGTGTATATCCCGGATGACAATCGTAGTACCCTATGTATCTCATCCCAAGTTGGCTGTGCTTTAAATTGCCAATTTTGTTCTACCGCACGGCAGGGTTTCGTGCGCAATCTTAATGTAGCTGAAATAGTAGGCCAAGTCTGGGTCGCAGCCCGCAAACTTGGTGCCCAAAGATTTACCAATCAACTTACCAATGTAGTATTAATGGGCATGGGAGAGCCTCTGGCCAATTTTAATAATGTAGTACAGGCTATGGACTTACTTCAGGATGATTTGGCGTATGGTCTATCTAAGTATAGGATTACCTTAAGTACAGCAGGAATTGTACCAGCACTTAGGCGATTACGCACTGTTAGTGACGTGAATCTAGCAGTATCCCTACATGCTCCCAATGATGAATTACGCAATCAATTAGTACCTATCAATCGTAAATACCCAATTGCAGAATTATTAGCAGCTTGTAAAGAGTTTATTGCTGATGATAAGCGTCGTAAAATAACGTTTGAATATGTTATGCTAGACGGGATAAATGATCAGGATATTCATTTAAGTCAATTAGTGCGTCTAATGCAATCAGTGCCTGCTAAAGTGAACTTGATACCTTTGAATCCATTTCCAGAAACCATCTATAGAAGTTCCTCTGAAACCCGTATTGAAGAATTTCGGCAACGTCTGTTGCAAGGAGGCATCATGTCAACTACTCGCAAGACTAGAGGTGGAGATATTGAAGCAGCTTGTGGGCAACTGGTTGGACAAGTACATAAAAATATACAACGCAATTTGCATTTAACTCTGCGACGTAATTAACAACTTTATGCTAAAAATTAATAGATTCATTATTTATATTTGGATCACAATATTCCTAGCAGGATGCGCCTCTCTAGGCTCTGATCCAAGTATTGATAGCGGCAAAACTCCAGAGCAAAGAAAACGCCTCGCTTCTCTATATGTAAAAATGGGGTATGGATTTTTAAAAATGGGCCAACCCCAAATAGCACTTGATAAACTCAAAAGAGGACTAGCTTGGGACCCTAATAATCCCCAAATTCATGCAGTATTAGGAGAGCTATACGCAGGTCTTAAAGAATACCAATTGGCAGTTCAGCATTACAATAAAGCACTGCAATTAGCACCGCAAAATCCGGAAATTCGTAATGCTTGGGGGAGTTTTCTATGTCAACAACAAAAATATGCCCAAGCTGAAGTCGAATTTCTGGCCGCACTTAGTAATCCCTTATATACCAAACCTTGGGAAACTCAAGCTAATGCTGGTATTTGTGCTATACGAGCTAATAATCCAGCCAAAGGAGAGCAGTATTTACGTATGGCTCTAGCGTCCAATCCTAAATTTCCTTTAGCATTAATAACATTAGCTAAGTTACAATTAAGTAAAAATAATTATTCTGAAGCCAATACATATTTAATTCGTTATGAGCAGGTTGCAGGCACATCACCACAAAGTTTATTGTTGCGATGCAAAGCGGCATTAGGTATGGGTGATAGAGTAACAGCACTGCGTTTTAGAAAGGCTTTAATCGATTTTTTTCCAAATACACCTGAAGCCGAAACTGCTAAAAGACTTATTACACCATAAATTATTACATCGTAAATATAGGTGTTACTGACTATGTCTCCAAATAATTCTTATCCAGACTCAGAACCAAATTTACCAGGCCAGATCTTGTCCCAATCTCGTCAAGCTAAAGGATGGAAGGAATCTGATGTAGCACAAAAATTACACTTAAACGTTGCCATCATTCAAGCACTAGAAAATGATCAATATGAAACCATACCAAGTCAAGTCTTTGTAAATGGCTATATTAGAAATTATGCTAATCTTTTAGGATTAGATATGGCGCAAATACCATCTATTCCAAAGTTGGCGACGCCTCATGTGATTCATCCACATACCCAAACTAAAAGCAGCTCTAATATCAACCAAGAAATAGGCAGCAATCATATCTTGATTCGCATCATTAACTGGTTAATTGTTTTAGTTCTAATTAGTTCAGTGGTTTTATGGTGGCAGGGACAATTTGGTTGGGATAACTTTAATAACCATATAACTTATGATTCAGCAATTGCTCCTATAGAGGATTATCCTGAATCTGTACCTACTATCTCAGATCCTAGTACTACCCCATCAGTACCAATACCTGGGACATTACCATCCGAACCTGATAAAACAGGACCGAGTAATAATTCATCTCCTAGCCATCCCATCACTGATAGTATTTTAGCTCCTGCATTAGCTATAGCTATGCCATCTACTACTAAATCTTCATCAGAAAATCAGCAATCCAAACCATCTAATAATACTATCAAAACCAATCTACCTTCTACAAACCATCAAAATTCGCAAACCGCCAACAATCAAACAGATAAACCTAATCACTCAGTAGTATTAAAATTTCTAGATGCATGTTGGGTAAATATAAAGGATTCTAAGGGTACTAAACTGACCCGTACCATGAAAAAAGGTCAGAAACATATTTTAACAGGTGCTTTGCCTTATAAATTATTATTTGGAAATAGTAAAGCTGTAAAAATAACTATAAATAATAAGCCTTTTGACATCCAAAAATACTCTCGAGGTGGAATTGCTAAATTTACTCTGGATGCTTCAATATTAAACCAATAGACATTATCCGAAAACCGTCATTCCTGCGAAAGCAGGAATCCACATCATTTCTATTCTCACTGGATCCCTGTTTTCACAGGGATGACGGAATCCCGCCACTTCGTC
>LFCU01000110.1 GCA_001044195.1 Candidatus Achromatium palustre | reverse complement strand
CAGGATTGTCAAATAATTTGTCCTTGTTCTTTGGTTTGCGTGGGCAAACGATACAGCCGTTTGCCCACCCTACCTGGCTAAATACTCAGCAAGTGAGTGCATTGGATTTACCTTAAATAATGCTATAACTGCTATGTCGATCTAATTCCGTTGCCGCCATTTCCGTATCAGTTCATTGACATCAAAGGATAGACCAAAAAAACTAGGGTTGAACTTGACTACATCATTAATGTGATCAGCTATGTCTTTATCTTCAGTAAAGCCTTGGGTTTCTAACATATTAAGAATCTTGTCTAGTTTGGTCATGATGCCAAGTTCATCAACTGGTGCAGCTACTAGGCCCAATAATTCGCTAATCTGATATTTTGTTCCTGGTATTTCTGGTGGTCGATAGAATTTATCGCCATCTTGAGCCAGCATCTGTAAGTAATCATAATTGACATTGATCTGTGGATTATCCGGCAGGCCAATCTTTTCAACAATATTAAGTTTCTTAAAGCTGCGATGGATGTCATTAAAGACAAAGCGGAGGATCGTCAGATAATCACGACGGTGGGGACCAATAATCTTAAAACTAATTTGATTGGCATCGGGCTGGGTAGTTACTAGGGCTTGTGTATCGCTGTTTGGTTCTTGTTGCAATAAGACTCCGCTACGCCAATACTGATTTATCGTGATGTCCTTGTCCTTCTCCTTCTTCTTTTTTACTACGATGTCCTTATTCATTTTGACAATGAAGCTGGTAAAGATTGATTTGGGTAAAAATGTATATTCCAGAATAAAATGCAGTGCTTGATCCTGAGCAAATGTAATTTCTGGGCCAGCCACTGGAAATAAATCTGGCAATAGGTATTCATTGGCATTTAAGGCATAGCAGAGTTGAAATTTGCGCATCAGTTCCAAGATATAATCATGCTTGCGTTCTGGATAGCGTTGTGGATTGTTGAAGATTGCCGGTAGATCTTGACGGTGTAGTCTGCCGCCGCTCTCAGCTAACTTGGGAGCATTGATAATGGTATAGACCGCTTCTGTCAGCCAGCTTGGATTGATTACGGTGGTCTCTCGCAATAGTCTATTAATAGGGTCTTGAAAGTGGTTGATAATGCCGAGGTCATGCAAGAAGGTAATGAGAGTATTCTGTTCTGATTCCTTATGGATACCTTGATCTTCACAGATGGCTACATACTGTTCATAGCTGGTATAATTAGTCTTATCGGCTTGTTCAGCAATCGCAGTCTTGACTTGGAACCAGGATTTGGGAAAGGGTGTGTTGAGCAGTTCAATAGCTGGTAAAGTCCGGCGTATGGTAGCATGTAGTTCTTCTAAGCCTTTACCACTGGCACAGGATAGCTTGCAAATCGCTTTTAGATTGGCATAGCGTTGTTTTAATTCTCGCCGATTGGGTAAGTCAAAATGCGGGCTTTCGTCAATCTTGTTAATAACAATAATGACTGGTGCTTGATCGCCAAAGGTTTGGATATGGTTAAGCCAGTAGTCAACTCTGGTTTCACGGCGACTGTCAATTACTAAGAGATATAGACACCGCTTGGACAGGAAAAATTGATGGGTAGCGTGCATAATTTGCTGACCCCCGAAGTCCCAGCAGTGGAGCTTGATCTCTTGTTGGTTTTGATCTTGTAGATTAAGAGTATTGATATTAATGCCGTGGGTTTGCGATTCTTGGGGATTATACTTCATACCCAATAAGCGTTTCATTAACGAAGTCTTACCCGCTGCCCCATCGCCAATAAAGATCAGCTTGGATTCATTTAGTGGCTGGTTTTGTTCTTCTAATGCCGCAAAATAATCAATAATTGCCTGCCGCCCTTGCTCGACAATTTCTACTGGTGGTGTCTCAAATGGATTATTTTTAACACAGATGCCATCCTCAAAAATATCGCATTTTACCTCTAGGTTAAGCTCTAATAGCACCTTGGGAAACGCAGTGAATTTATTATCCCATAAATAAAGTATTTGCAAATTTTGCAACTTACCGATTTCTGGTGGCAAGGTGCTTAATTGGTTTCTGCTTAAAAAAAGATAAGTTAAGGCTTGCAGCTTACCGATTTCTGGTGGCAGGGTGGTTAATTGGTTTACGTGTAAATTAAGCTCAGTTAATGCTTGCAGCTTACCAATTTCTGGTGGCAAAGTGCTTAATTGGTTGCCATCTAAATCAAGCCCAGTTAAGGCTTGCAGCTTACCGATTTCTGGCGGCAAGGTGCTTAATTGGTTGTCTCTTAAATTAAGCCAAGTTAAGGCTTGCAGCTTACCGATTTCTGGAGGCAAGGTGCTTAATTGGTTGTCGTGTAAATAAAGCTTAGTTAAGGCTTGCAGCTTACCGATTTCTGGTGGTAAGGTGGTTAATTGGTTGCCTTTTAAATCAAGCACAGTTAAGGCTTGCAGCTTACCGATTTCTGGCGGCAAGGTGCTTAATTGGTTGTCTCTTAAATTAAGCAAAGTTAAGGCTTGCAGCTTAACGATTTTCGGTGGCACTTGCTTTAAGTTGCACTGATATAAACTTAAGCCTACTACTTGTTGAGCGGTGTTTTGGGTATAGCCCTCGACACCTATCACCTTCCTTAAAACACTAAGTTTCCTTATACCGCAGATCAATGGCTTACGATGTAACTGATAGGTGGTGAGGGTATAGCCTACAGAATCATATTCTATCTCATCTACTTTGGGTATTTTTTTGCCTATTTTGCGTTCCAATTGTTTGATAATGTCTAAATCGGTTTCTTGGAACTGCTCAACTTCTTCTGTTTGTTCAGATATTAAAGGTTGTTCAGGAGTAGCTTTAGATTGTTTTTTACGTTTGAAAAGATTAAACATTGGTTATGCCTTTTTTGAACTTTGATTGTAACTACCTACCATCTTCGAAATATACCATACTAACTCGATGCCAAAAAACCATTCCAGATGAAATAGCACGGTCGGTGGGATGGGTAGAGACGCAAAATTTTGCGTCTCTACGTTGCTATGATTTTCTTTGGGTATAGCTGTAGTAGGTAGCCAGGTAGCATAAGCTAATGCAGCAAAAATGTCCTCTTGTTCTAAATCTGGATAAAGTTGCAATATTTTTTCATTAGCTTTTCCAGCGGATAGTAGCCCGGTTATTGTCCCAACTGTTATTCTCATTCCACGAATACAAGGTTTACCTCCCATTACTTTTGGATTAATGGTGATGCGATCTAAATCTGGAAAGTTCATTTTATTGCCTTGATAACATTAAGTATGGTAGCAGCACGGTAGAGCTGTATGGCTGTAGGGCGGGAGCATCCCGCCTTTTAAAGCTGTAATATAGCATAAGTGATATTTTAAGTGTTTATGGCGGGATTCTCCCGCCCTACCGTGCCTACAATAAAAAACTAGCTTTTACGATAATTTTTTAAATTGCGATAGAAATTTTCATGTGAACCAAATGTATACAAATATAAAGTTGAATCGATAATTTCGTATGCAAGTAAATACTGTTGTTCATTTGACTTAAATTTATAAATCTGGACACCCTGCAAATCACCTATTTTCAGTTCCCCAATTTCGGGATTATGAAATACTGTTTTTATAGCATTATCCAAATCGTTAATTTGTTTTTTATGGAGTTTTTTCTTCTTTTTAGCAAAAATAGGAGATTGAATTATATCCTTTATTTCGCTCATTCTCCTTCTCCAAATATATAGGAAGTTCCTTCACCAGCCTTAATTTGTTCTCTACCAATTAGGATGTCGTGGATAAACGGCAATGGAAGATCTGGATTATCTTCAATCATTTGCCCAATTTTTGCCCAATATTCTATTTGATCAGCTATTGATCTTTGAAACGCTTTTGATTGGATTTTTGCTTTTTCAAATAACTCGTCAGAGACTTCAACTATTGTAGACATATTATTACATACCCCTCAGTATACGACAAAATTTACTCTTAAAAATCAACATATTATAAACGTAATTCCATTAAAAAACACCTGGTAAGCAGTGTAGTTGGTTCAAACTACGCAATATAGAATAGGCGACAAAAGTACGTTTTTGGGTATTTCTTTGCCTATTCTGTGTGCTAATTGTTGGATAATATCCAAATCGGTTTCTTGGGACTGCTCAACTTCTTCTGTTTGTTCAGATATTAAAGGTTGTTCAGAAGTAGCTTTAGATTGTTTTTTACGTTTGAAAAGATTAAACACTGGTTATGCCTTTTTTGAACTTTGATTGTAACTACCTAACATCTTCGAAATATACCATACTAACTCGATGCCAAAAAACCATTCCAGATGAAATAGCACGGTCGGTGGGATGGGTAGAGACGCAAAATTTTGCGTCTCTACGTTGCTATAATTTTCTTTGGGTATGGCTGTAAGTAGGTAGCCAGGTAGCATAAGCTAATGCAGCAAAAATGTCCTCTTGTTCTAAATCTGGATAAAGTTGCAATATTTTTTCATTAGTTTTTCCAGCGGATAGTAGCCCGGTTATTGTCCCAACTGTTATTCTCATTCCACGAATACAAGGTTTACCTCCCATTACTTTTGGATTAATGGTGATGCGATCTAAATCTGGAAAGTTCATTTTATTGCCTTGATAACATTAAGTATGGTAGTAGCACGGTAGAGCTGTATGGCCGTAGGGCGGGAGCATCCCGCCTTTTAAAGCTGTAATATAGCATAAGTGATATTTTAAGTGTTTATGGCGGGATTCTCCCGCCCTACCGTGCTTGTTCTTTGGTTTGCGTGGGCAAACGATACAGCCGTTTGCCCACCCTACCTGGCTGTTGTTCAAGCGCATCCAATACGCCAATTAGCATTTGTTGTTGACCAGCTTGACCACTCAATATACGGCTTATGTTATATAGAGCTTCAAGAATATGTTCGCGTGGTAAATGTTGGCATATTTCGCATTTTCTTTTAATCAAGGGTATCCAAAAACACTTCTTTGCCTTAAATTTAAGGTAATTAAAACCTATTGCAACGCAAGTTGTATGCCATCTTTAGCAATTCCGCGTGGGCACGATGAGGCCGTGCCACCCTACCTAGCTTTTTATTGGGTATTTTTTTTGATAATCTGTTGCAGTTTTTCGTTTTCTGCTGCGAATGATGTCCCTCTATCTTTAAGCTTGGCTTGAGATGCGTTTACCAACTTATCCCTGTATTCTGTTAAGGATGCAAGCACAGGTTTTGCGGATTCAGCGGAAATCGTTCCATCAGCTATCTTTTGTTCTAATTTTTTAATCATATAGTCCATTACACTAGCACTGACCACATTTTCAACCACAGTCTTTCCAGCATCTTCTAAAGAATGGATCGCTGCTGGAAAGGTATCAGCACTAGCACCAAGCAGGCCTCTTACAGCTTGAGAACTACCTGAAGAGAGTACTTCATGGATGGCATGATCGCTATGGGAGCTAACATGGCCACGTAAAATGCCCACTGTAATCTTTTCTAATAAATGAGTACCACCCTTTTGGCCTTCAGTAGCTGCTAAGACCAAATATTCATGGGCTTTTTTAGGGTCAGTTTCATTGAAGTATAGATTTAGATATTTGCCAGTATTGATCGTTTTAGTAACAATAGATAGTCCTTGATACCAAAATGCAACCTCAATAGCTGTTTTAGCCAAGTCCAAGACAATAACTGGCGCGATGATGGTAGCGGAAGATGCGAGAAAGCCTGATGCAGCTCCTAGTTTTACGTTGCCACTAAGTTTTTCGGCTACATGGATGTCGTGGTATTCAATTTTTTTGGCTAGTTCACATCCATAAGGGGTATTGTGTTTGAGGCTATCTAGGAGTGCTCCTGACATTATTTGGTAGCGATCTAGCATTAGACTGACGGCTGGTGCTCCAGCTCCTCCTACCATAGATGCTCCGGCAATTTCGCTTGCAATGGCTAATGTGCTAGTAATTAGTGTGGTTTGTATTGCATGGGTTGATAATGTTGTCATTGCTACTGCTCCCACTCCAGCTGCTGTTCCAACACCTGCGGCAGTTGCTCCCACTCCTGCTGCTGTTCCAACACCTGCAGCGGTTGCTCCCACTGCTGCTGTTCCAACACCTGCGGCGGTTGCTCCCACTGCTGCTGTTCCAACACCTGCGGCAGTTGCTCCCACTCCTGCTGCTGTTCCAACACCTGCAGCGGTTGCTCCCACTGCTGCTGTTCCAACACCTGCGGCGGTTGCTCCCACTGCTGCTGTTCCAACACCTGCGGCAGTTGCTCCCACTCCTGCTGCTGTTCCAACACCGGCGGCAGTTGCTCCCACGCCTGCTGCTGTTCCAACACCTGCTGCGGTTGCTCCCACTCCTGCTGCTGTTCCAACACCTGCAGCGGTTGCTCCCACTCCTGCTGCTGTTCCAACACCTGCAGCGGTTGCTCCCACTC
>LFCU01000162.1 GCA_001044195.1 Candidatus Achromatium palustre | reverse complement strand
TCATCGTACCCACGTAGGATTGTCAAATAATTTGTCCTTGTTCTTTGGTGTGCGTAGGCAAACGATACAGCCGTTTGCCCACCCTACCTGGCTATAATAATTCTGAACTAAAAGAAATTATTTAATTAATTATTCTATCAATCAAAATATTTACTGTTTCCCCTAGCAGTAAAATGTCAATTAAATTTTCTTCTTCTAATAAACTTAAATCCCTTAATGAATAAGCATAATAAATCTCAATTCCTATTAATAACGCTCCTTTTACAGATTCGGTATTTATAGGTATTAATAATGCTGAAGCTACTGGAACATCAGCATTATGAAAACTTTCGTTAAGAGTTCCTTTAACTTCTTTACGTAATAATTGAAGATTTGAAATACCACTTTCTTCATAGTCTATAATTAACTTTTTTCGCTCTAATTCACGTTCATCTTCTGTTGGTAAAGAATATATATCTGGAAAATTTTTAGGTATTTTCATGAATTGATGATAATAATGTCCGGAAGCATCTGGAAAATTAAAAATAGCTTGTTCTTTATTATTAAAAATAAATTTATAAGCAATACTATTTTTATTATTTATTTGCCAATCTTTTTTTGTACGTGTAACAATACTTTTTGTTGAATTATAAATAGAAAGCTTACCTTCTTTTAAAATAGCTAAGGATATAATTGACGGTGGATATAAGTAGGTTTCAGCAATAAGATGAAGATTATCAGCTAGTACCTGAAAAGAAGGACTTCTTTCAAAAAGAGCTGATAATGAATTCTGGAAACCCAAACGGTCAAATCTAGGTGGAGCATCAAAATTTCCATCGTTAGCACTAAGGTTTTTACGTGTATATTCTGATACACAAAAACCTTGCAAGCTCTTAGATCTAAAATTCGTAGGGTCTAGTTCTGAACTAATTAATTTATGATTCATATAACTCTGCCTTTCCTGTTTAAAGTATTTTTTTAGCATATAAATACTTTAAGTAATTATGTATAAAATAAATATGCCATAAAATAAACATTTTTTTTGAGACTAGCACGTAGGGCGAGAGAATCCCGCCTTTTAATCATACACAATTTTAATCGATTTAAATGGCAGAATTTGAAATTATTGGAGAAATAACTAATATTCAAATAATAGCCCGTGGTCCAGGCATCCATGACATCTCTCGATTAGCTCGTCAATATGGAAAAGGCAAATGGAGAAAACTCAAAGGAGATGCTTTTATTCGTCTACAAACTGGCAAAGTTAGACGTGCTGAATTACATTGGTATGAAGCTCATGGAATTGGTAAAAAAGAAATAAAACGTAAATTTTATTTGGAATAGTTATGAATGAAAATTTTGATGAAACAATGCAATATGTAGTTTGCATCGATAATTCTGATTATCTTGCTTCACTTGAAAAACATAAAATTTACCAAGTCATTCCAGATGAAGAAGCTACAATAGATGGCGATATAAGAATCATTGATGAAAGTGGCGAAGATTACCTATATACTGCAAACAGATTTGTTTATATTGATGTACCACTAGCTGTAAAAAAATCTTTAGCATTGGCTGCATGAAAGTACGTAGCACTTAGGGCAGGAAAATTCCTGATTCTACCGATTTCTGTGGGTAACAATATCCTACATAGATAGCTTTATAAATATTGATAGTACACACTTACAATACTTTTTGAATATAAGTTGTTTGTGGTTCATAATTTTATCTAGTATTATCAAATACATATATACCCACAGAAAACGGTAGAATCAGCAAAAGGCATCAAATATGTGAGGTTTAGAGAAGGCTTTTTTTGAATATTACTGCATAGCGTAATGATGCAATTTGGAGCATGGTTATTTCCAAGGCTGTAGGTGCGATTAGCGAAGACACTTTATATTAGCATCAGAACCTACGATGGCTGTTTTAATGGCTAACCATTCATTGGATAATTGAGTATAAGCCAGTATAGTTCTTCCCTGTAACTCAGGATGTTTGCTGTAAAATATTGAATCTACAATCTGATTTACAACTTCACAGGCACGGATTTTACGCCATTCTGCAATTAGTAAACTTTCTTCTGCTTGCAAGTTACGGCCTTGTAATTCAGGATGGCGTTTATGGAAAATTTTATCTGTTAAAATGTTAGCTTTATTCTTATATTTATTATCAATTTCAATTACTGGTATTTGTGGTGTTTGTGGTGTTTGTTGTGGTGTTTTTGATTGAGTAAATAGCATCCATACCAAACCAGCCAGAAGGCTAGTTAAAACAAGTATCGCAATTAAACAATATGTACGAATATAGCTATATGGCTTAGGTTTTGTAAGATGTTGTGAGTCTTGCGAATTTTTATTTGTAGATACAGACCGACCTACAATCAAGTTTGGTTTTTTTAAGGCTTCTTGGAAAGCAGCAGCAGTCTGAAAACGCTCCTGACACTCTATTTCTAATGCCTTAAGAAGGGCCTTCTCTTGATATGGCTGGATGATAGCTCCTAACTGAGAAGGTGGAATCAGCGGTTCTCCAGTCAAACGCTCCATAGCATCAGGGGGAGTTTGCCCTGTTATCATTCGATAAATAGTCGCCGCTGTTGCATAAATATCTGTACAGGGTGCCTGTATATCATCTGATATATACTGTTCTTTTGCGGAATAACCAGGTTTGCGAACTGCTGCCTGACTTTTACTATGATGACTAAAAGAATCTTTAGCAGCACCAAAATCCAGCAGGATAACACGGCGGGATGCTTGAGTTATATAGATGTTATCCGGGCTAATATCACGATGCAGGATATCCCGTTGATGTATAGCGCGTAATCCATCCAGCACTGGTGTTATTAAGTGTAATGCTGCATCTATTGGAATACGGTCTCCATTGATGGCTAAATATTGTTTAAGATCTATACCCTTTACATATTGCATAACCATGTAGGGTATGCCATTAGATTCAAACAGATTGTGTACATTGATAATACCAGGATGCTCTTCAAAACGGGCTAATTTGCGGGCTTCCTCGATAAATTTATTACGTCCATAGGCAAATAAATTAGCTGATTCACTGTCATGATAACAGGAAAATGCTACTCCATCTTTATCGCGTTGGCCATAGTCTCGAGGCCAATATTCTTTGATAGCTACTGGTGCTTGTAAATTGCTATCCCAGGCTAGGTAGGTAATACCGAAACCGCCATGACCTAGCATACGTCCTAATACGTATTGATTGTTTAATTGTGTTCCTAATGCAAGACAGGGCGCTGGATTTATGTGTTGGTTTTCGTTAAATTGGCAACCAGGACATATAGTATGGCCTGATTTGTCTTGCATACAGCCAAGGCAAAGGTCAATAGCATTTAATTGCATGTATGGTTTCCTAACACTCGATGTTCAAAATTTAGAAAATGTTTATATAATACAATTGAAATTTATAATA
>LFCU01000148.1 GCA_001044195.1 Candidatus Achromatium palustre | reverse complement strand
TACTGCTCGTGGAGGGTATTGTTAAATTTATAGATATTATTTTTCCTTTTTCCAAAAAATTTTGAAATATTTATTTTATTAAAATATAAAAAATTTTATATTATTATTTTTTTATAATAAAATATTTTTGGTTTGATGATCATTTTTGGTTTATAAGTTTTGCTATTTTTTTTAGTATCTTGAGCTTGTTGACGTTTGGCAGCCTCTTGAGCTTGTTGACGCTTGGCAGCCTCTTGGGCTTGTTGACGTTTGGCAGCCTCTTGAGCTTGTTGACGCTTGGCAGCTTCTTTTGCGGCCATTTTAGCTGCAGCTATTTTACGATCAGCCTCTTCCTTAGCAATTCGCGCTTGACGTTCTGCTTCCTTTCTCCTTTGTTCTTCAGCCCTTAAGCGTGCTTGTAATTTTGCAACCCGTGGATCTGGTTTGGGGGGAGTAGCAATTTGGGAAGCTGTAGTTTTAGATTCAGGCTCAGGTTTCGAGAAATAAAATGTCCCCACAGACTGATCATAAATAGCCGGGGTCTGTACATGCCCTACCTGTCGAGCTTGCGTAATAACCTTCATCTTTACCCGCTCTACTACCTGCTGCACTCTTAAGCCTGGAATACGCATGGCCTTTAAAAATTCCCTAGTAAAAAGGCCATTGGGATTAGGATCAGCCGCACCAAGTTTATCCAAAGCCTCTTGATTAGCCCCAGCTGAATACACAATCATAATTCCAGTGGCATTCCCTAAAGGCGGAGCTAAACCTTTTGATCGGCCTATACCGCCTATACTGCGTCTACGCACCCGGCTACGAAATGGATTATTACGACAAGCATCGATTATCGCTAAGGTAAATTTTGTACCAGTTTGACTGGTTCGATTCAATAAATCTTCAAGCGCAATACCATCATCCATTACATCAGATGCAAATTCGGCCTTGATGTCTATTGGCAATAGATAATTGGCATTATTGATTTGAACCCCATGCCCTGAATAATAAATTATACTAATAGAATCAGCAGCTAATTTGCTGATAAATTTATTAATCGCTCGATTCATTTCACGACGTTTGGCATTTTCTTTGTAGACTATTTTAAAACCACGGGTGGTTAATTCTTTACGAAAAGCTCTAGCATCTGCTACAGCGTTATTTAATTTATCTACATATTGATAATTATTATTACCAATGATCAAGGCAACACGATGTTGATATGTATTAGTAGCTGGAGTTATGCGCTCTAATCCTTTGGTTTGCTTAATTTCACTGAGGCTTTTAGTGCTATGGGGCTTGATAATACTTATGTTGGGGCAACCCGCAATTAATACTATAGCTAATACTAAACTACTTTTGCATAGCCATGTTATGAAACCAGTATTTATAAAAGATAAAAGTCTCATGTGTTACATTATCATTGTGAATTTTTGAAAGCTTCCACAGCCTGCATGTTAGCGACAGCTAACTTGGGACTGACCTCAAAGACCTTAGTTACCATTGGAAAACGCTCCTCTATTACCCAAAAGGCCTCTGGATAGCCATAAGGATTAAAAAAATTATCGGGTTTTAATAGATCTCGCTCTTGAGCTTCCATTATAGATAGATGTTCATCTGATAGGCCACTATTAGCATGAAGATGAATATGTAGATTAAAGCCTTCTTGAATCAGGTCATCCATAAAATTAAGCCATTCGTCGAGAGTTTCTTGAGACCATACTTTTGCATGACCAATATCAAAGCAAAAATCAAGGTGGTCTAAATTATGGTTGGTGATTTGAGTGAATATTTCTCTATAAAAGCTTAATATTTCAAATGAATTTTCAATATACAGACGGTAATCATACTTAACACATAAGGCTTCGGCCCGTTCTAAGTTATCTAATAGGTGCTGTTTAAAGGCCGGTTGCAGGACTTTACGCACTGTCATAGGGAACCAAGAGAGATGTAATACGGAGTATTCGCTATTTATAAGGTTTTTGGCTTCTTGGATATGTGTTTCAAGTAATTCCTCTTTATGGTGTAAATTATAGGCATGTACATACTCGTGAGGGGTATGGGCACTAATTGGTATTTCAGTATTAGCTAGACGTTGTTTTAATAGACCCTTAGCTTTAGACTCAGCATGGGACAGGCTTATTTCCAAAGGATATTTGTGGGTTAGGACATAATCCAATATGAGATTAATAGAATCTAGATCCTGATCCATAATTTTAAAGCCAAAATTGTGCATAATATTTATAACGTCCTTATGGCAGTTTTTTTTTGAAAAAAAAGTTGTGTTTTTTAAATTAAGGCACGTATATCATTCTCAGGTTCCGTGTGGATACGTTTTCTTAATGTGCTAGAGGTTAGATTTTTAGTCAAGATTAATCTAGTTAATCTGGAAAATCAAGGTCAAAAATGAATAATCCTAAATTAATTTAACTTAAATCAATTTAATTCAGCCTAATTTAATGCCTGAAGTACAAATCCCCCCCCAACCCAATTTAGCTCGTAGGATTTTATAATGATCATGTCCTCTAGGATGTAAAAACCGTACTGGCTTAGGAGCCTTATTTATAAATAGACAGTCATCAGGAGCAATAGGACGATCCATCTGCCCATCACAACTAATACGCACGTGCGAGTGACTATCTCCACACACTCGCACCTCAATATGGCTAGAACTGGATACTACTAAAGGTCGCTGACTCAAAGTATGCGGACAAATTGAAACTAGGACCAAAGCATCCAAAGCAGGATGCAACAAAGGCCCACCACTCGATAAAGCATAAGCTGTAGATCCAGTTGGTGTAGCTATTACTATTCCATCAGAATGCTGGAGATTGACAAAATGTTTATCTATATACACCTCAAATTCTACCATACGCGGAGTATTCCATTTATGTAAAACAACATCGTTTAAGGCTAGCTCGGGCTTGATTGTGGCTGGATTTACTCCAATTCGTGACTCTAGTAAAAAGCGTCGTTCCTCCTCAAAATCTCCCATTAGAATACTAGTGACTGTTTCTTTCATTATCTTAGGTGATATATCAGCTAAAAATCCTAAACGCCCTACATTGACACCTAATAATGGAACGCCTGACATACACAGGACTCGTGCCGCACCCAACAAAGTACCATCACCACCTACTACAATGATTAGATCACTGCGTGCCCCTAATTCACTTAAAGCACAAGGGATACAGGCTCCGGTTCGGATCATTTCATGCGTATTAAGTTCTGCTGTGACTTCTAAACCTTGATTTAGTAGATGCTGGCTTAACATATCTATTGTTGGCTTCACATGAAGATCGTTGGATTTGCCAACTATGCCTATGCGAGGAAATAATACAGTCATAAGGCAGATATTCCACGACGTTTTAGATAAATCAATAGGATAGAAATGGCAGCGGGCGTAACTCCAGATAGACGCGCCGCCTGGCCTATGGTGATAGGACGATTTCGTAATAGGATTTCGCGCACTTCTGTAGAAAGTCCATGTATTTGATAATAATCTAGATCTTCTGGTATTGGTGTGGTATCATGACGACGTTGTCTTGCAATCTCTTCACGTTGCCGAGCTATATATCCAAAATAGCGAATTTGCGTTGCAAGTTGTTCCCCAATCTTAAAGTCAGATACCCCAGGACCTATGCCAGGAAATTGCATTAGAGTTGGATAATCTAGTTGCGATCGGGCTAATAATTCTAACGCTCTAATATTTTTAATACTGCTATCAGCGAAAAAGCGTCGTTGTAATTCTAAAGGTAATTCAGCAGGATATACCCTTATGTCTCTTAGGCGTTGCCGTTCCTGTTCAATAGCCTCACGACGTTGTATAAAAGTAGCCCAACGTATGTCGTCTACTAAGCCTAGTTTGCGACCTAATTCTGTAAGACGCAAATCAGCATTATCTTCGCGTAATAATAGTCTATATTCAGCACGGCTAGTAAACATACGATATGGTTCAGTAACACCTTTTGTAATGAGATCATCTATTAAGACCCCAATATACGCCTGATCACGGCTAGGTAGCCAGGGCGATTCACCCCTAATATATTGCACCGCATTAATTCCTGCTACCAAGCCTTGCGCCGCTGCTTCTTCATATCCTGTAGTTCCATTAATTTGGCCTGCGAAAAATAAGCCCTTAATCGCTTTAGTTTCTAACGATAGTCGTAAATCTCTAGGATCAAAAAAATCATATTCAATAGCATAACCAGGTCGGGTGAGATGTGCTTGTTCTAAACCCTTAATAGAACGTACCAAAGCCCATTGAATATCAAATGGTAAACTAGTAGAGATGCCATTAGGATAAATTTCATTGGTATCTAAGCCTTCAGGTTCTAAAAAAATTTGGTGTTTATCGCGTTCTGCAAAGCGCATCACTTTGTCTTCAATAGAAGGGCAATATCTAGGCCCTACACCCTCTATCACTCCCATATATAAAGGGGAACGTGCTAAACCGCTTTTGATTATTTCATGGGTATGGAGGTTAGTATAAGTAATATAGCAGCTTCGCTGTGGAGGATGATCGCTTGGTTGGCCTAGAAAAGAGAATACAGGTACTGGGTTATCTCCAGGCTGTTCCTGACATAGCGCGTAATTAATGCTGCGGCCATCGATACGTGGTGGTGTACCAGTTTTGAGACGAGTTACTCGTAGCGGTAATTCCCGCAGACGTTGTGCTAAGGCACTAGCTGGTGGTTCTCCAGCACGTCCACCTGGATATTGGATAAGTCCAATATGAATCCGCCCTTCTAAAAATGTGCCTACTGTTAATATAACAGTATTGGCGTAAAATTTTAGGCCCATTTGCGTAGTAACACCTATTACTCTATCCTGATCTAAGGTTAGATCTTCTACTGCTTGTTGAAATAACTCCAAATTAGGTTGGTGTTCTAAAGCCTTTCGTGCTGCTTTTTTGTAGAGCATACGATCAGCCTGGGCGCGAGTGGCTCTTACTGCTGGTCCTTTACTTGCATTCAATATGCGAAATTGGATGCCGCTTTGATCTGTAATCTGTCCCATTATTCCACCTAGAGCATCAATTTCTTTTACTAGATGCCCTTTACCAATGCCCCCAATTGCTGGATTACAACTCATTTGGCCAATTGTTTCCAGCGTATGGTTAAACAATAGAGTTTGCGCTCCCATACGAGCAGATGCCATAGCGGCTTCGACTCCAGCATGACCTGCGCCAACAACTATGACATCATATTGTTTTGGATATAGCATTGTGGTAATTGATATTGGGAATATAGTGCATAAAAATAATAATATGTATCTGAATGTTGATACAATATGTACATTCTGGCATCCTTCACTTACCCATCCTACACACAAACTGAGTAGGTGGTAAGTTAATAAACTTAGAATTATATTTAAATCAAAAAAAATATTTGACTTTGCAATAAATATGATGTAATTTACATCAAGTGGATAGGTTATCTACAATACGTGAAGGTTTTCACGTCCCATTATGTTATTGTAACTTAATTATCTAATAATATTTTGTCTAAGGACGATTAACAAAATACCTTTATATTCGTCAATTTTTTTATAACTTGACTTAATAGATATATTCATGAAATAATTTTTTGTGACTTTGTAACTTTTCAATAAACGGCATATTGTGTCTGTGCCAGCTTTTGGAATCCTGTTATTTAATATATTATTGAAAAGTTGTATTTTGCCTTTTATAAATATTCTATTTTTTTAAATTTAGGCTGGGTAGCAAATTGGTTATGCATCGGCCTGCAAAGCCGCAGAGACCGGTTCGATTCCGGTCCCAGCCTCCATAATTTATTAGCCCGGGTGGCGGAATTGGTAGACGCAAGGGACTTAATAGAAGTTTTAACCACTTATGGTTTGTGTGACTACGATCCTGGTGCAAAGCTCTGATTAAAGTTGGGTTAACACCTTAAAGGAGCCAACTATGTCAAGAGCAAATAAGTTAAAACAAAATTTGAGTGCTTGGGAGGGAAACCCCCAAAGTAGAATTGGATGAATTCAGGGAAACCTTTAAAATGGCAATCCTGAGCCAAGCCAGTCATGGTCCTGACTGGAAGGTGCAGAGACTAGAGGGGTTAGAAGGCATTCTAAGTAATACCTCATTAGCATCCAACACCTAAGCTTAGTAATAGGTATGGTGATGATATAGTCCAGACTACAAATACTTTTATAAGTAGCTATGAAAGTAGTAGTAGTAAGAAAATCCCTCGGCTTTAAGCTGTGCCGGTTCGAGTCCGGCTCCGGGCACCATTTATTATCTTTAATAAGTTATGATGGTTCAATTATTTATTTTAGCTTTGAAAATTTATTACAGCAATAGCAGCCAATTCTTTATTGCGTTCAATATGCTGTATCCATTTCTGTGGAATAGTTCCTAATCCACAACCTATACTTACTAAAAAGCTTCAGCTATCAGTTATGTCGTAAGCCCAATCTACATAAACTACCACTTACCATGTCATATAACGATTTCTTAAACCTTTTAACCTATTCATTATTAGGCAACACAGTACAAAGTTGGCTTACTGCTATTACTATCTTTATTGTAGCATTACTTGCTATTCATACCATTATTCGAGTAGGTATCTCACGTTTAGCGAAATTTACCCAAGATACCTCTAATATACTGGACGATGCGATAGTAAAAGAACTAACAGGCACCCATAACCTATTTATCCTAATTTTGGCATTATTTTTAGGCTCCTTGTTTTTAAAATTTCCA
Organism: Candidatus Achromatium palustre; assembly: GCA_001044195.1. Classification (GTDB taxonomy): domain Bacteria; phylum Pseudomonadota; class Gammaproteobacteria; order Chromatiales; family Chromatiaceae; genus Achromatium; species Achromatium palustre. The sequence continues at coordinate 1,064 of LFCU01000148.1, read as the reverse complement.
TCCCAAATACAACATGCAATCTCTACTATAGCTGCAATTGCTCTAATTATCCAAGGTGGTTTGTGGCTTAATAATATAGGGATTTTTTTGTTAAAACAAGAGAGTTTACGCCTGCGTGAGACTGATCCTGCGGCAGTAACTACTATTAGTGCGGTAGGATTTGTAGCTCGCTTAGTGCTATGGACCTTGGTTGCCATCCTACTACTAGACAATCTTAGCGTTGATGTCACAGCACTGGTTGCAGGATTAGGAGTTGGCGGAATTGCAATAGCCCTTGCGGTACAAAATATTTTAGGAGATCTATTTGCATCTTTGTCTATTGTCCTAGATAAGCCATTTGTAGTGGGGGATTTTCTAGCTGTTGATAGCTATATGGGTTCAGTTGAACATGTTGGTCTAAAAACAACTAGGATTCGAAGTCTATCTGGTGAACAATTAGTATTTGCTAACGCGGACCTACTAAAAAGTCGTATTCGTAATTATGGTCGAATGTCAGAGCGTAGAGTTGGATTTAAATTGGGAGTTACCTACCAAACTGCAAGGGATAAATTAAAACAGATTCCTGCTATAATACAGAAGGCCGTTGCAACTCAAGAGCAGACTCGTTTTGGGCGAGCGCATTTTCATACCTTTGGACCATCCTCTTTAGATTTTGAGGTTGTCTATTATGTTCTAACATCTGATTATGATATCTATATGGAGATTCAGCAGGCCATTAATATACATATTCATGAAAGTTTTGAGCAGGAAGATATCGAATTTGCCTATCCTACCCAAACTCTGTATGTGCATAATAATGGTTAGGAGCCACAATAAATTAATTTGTCCCAAAATTTTATACATTATCCCGCATTCTTCTCACCACCTATAAATTTTGGGACTGGTTCAGTTTGATGTTTGAACATAACATCATAATTATATTACATTATTTTTATAATAGTTGTAAGGTCTCACAATAGAAAATTTACAAGCAAATTTTTTAAATTGACACTATCACAATATCTAGGAAAAAATTTTGAGACGATTTTAGAGGATAGCATAATAAGAATTGTTTTTAAATAACA
>LFCU01000230.1 GCA_001044195.1 Candidatus Achromatium palustre | reverse complement strand
ATTAACATAAGGCAATTATTAAGGTATAGATTCCTGCTTTCGCAGGAATGACGGGTTTCGGATAATGTCTACTGCAAATACTATAGTAAAATCAACAATAATTGATTTAATAATTGATAGCCTTTGGATGTAGCCTGTACCTGTTCCCCATCAAGACTAACTAATCCCCTGGATTGGACTGGGAGCAACTTGGTCACTAAATAATCCTTACTTAATCCTGTCCTAGCCTCGAATAATCCTAAAGAAAAACCCTCTTTTAGACGCAACGCATTGAATAGAAACTCTATAAATATATCCTGATCAGATAAAATCTGACTTTTAGTTACTGATAAATTATTCTCTAATCTAGTTAGATAATCCCAAGGATTACTGAGTTTAGCAATACGCCGCACATTACCATCTAAATCCATAAATTTGCCATGCGCACCAGGGCCAATGCCAATATAATCACCAAATTGCCAATAATTAAGATTATGGAAACATCTATAAGTCCCATAAGCATAAGCCGAAACCTCATATTGCTTAAAACCCTGACTAGCTAAATAATATTGTCCCTGGCGTTGTATAGCCAACATTATAGTCTCTTCGGGCAATGAAAGTGATCCGACCTTCTGATACAAGGGGGTATTGGGTTCGATAGTTAATTGATACCAAGAAATATGCTCGGGCCGCAACTCTACAGCTTGAACCAAATCTAATACCGCACTTCTAGGTGTTTGGCCTGGTAAACCAAACATAAGATCCAAATTAACATTGGATAGGCCAGCCTCCTTAGCATGTACATAAGCCTGATATATTTCAGCATGACTATGAATCCTGCCTAAAGTTCGCAATTGTTTAGAATCAAAACTTTGGATGCCCAGAGATAATCTATTAACACCAGAGGTTTTGTAAGCTAAGAAACGCTCACTATCTGCGGTGCCTGGATTAGCTTCAAGGGTTATTTCAGTAGAATTATTATAGGGTAACAGAGCCTGAATGCCAGTTAGCAAACGCCATATTCCATCCCCAGAAAGCAGGCTGGGAGTACCACCACCAATAAAGATACTAGTTAAAATTTGTGAGGTAGTAGCTAAAGCTAAATCCTGTTCTAAATCTTGTAATAGTGCATTAATAAATCGCGTTTCTGGGATTAGATTGGGTTTTGTGTATGAATTAAAATCGCAATAGAGGCACTTTTGTACACACCAGGGGATATGAATATAAAGTGTCAATGGTGGTGGCATATTGATATGGTCACAAAAAATATAGAAATATAGGCATCCTTCATTTCCTGTTTACAATTTATAGATTGGTTATATTCCAAACATTCCTTATCAATACTGGTACGAATATCCTATTCTAAATTGAAAAAGTGTAAACTACTTTTTGGGGAAAATGAAGGATGCCTATAGTAGACATTATCCGAAACCCTTTACCAAATTAAAAAATATAAGGCTATATTATTAAGGTATAGATTCCTGCTTTCGCAGGAATGACTAGTTTCGGATAATGTCTAATCAAAAATTATTAAGATATTAAAATATTTTACGACAACTAAATTATGCAAACAAATTATCTAGCAGCCTCAATTTTATTTATGTATCTCATTAGCAGCAATGTTCAACTAGCTGTGGCTTCTGATTTTATGCTTACTGTTGATAAATTGCACCCTGATATGCTAACCTTAGTAACACATATACGTAGCCCGAAATTACCAAACAGTTTTCATCCAGAATATAGCTGTTTTTCCACTGGTGAGATGATGGCTATGTTTATAGGTTCTGTAGCAGGTGGTGCTGTGGCTAATTTCACATTAAATAGCGGGGCTTACACTATAATTGGCATCGCCGCAGGTGCTGCTTTAGGCAGTTTGTTATATCGATATAAGTTTTAAATTAATTTAATACACATTTAGACATTATCCGAAACCCTCTACCTATATTAATCCAGTAACGATAAAGTAACAATTGGGGTTTCGGATAATGTCTACTATATCGATTTTAATTAGAGGTGTGATCTTGTCGTAAAAAATTAAAATTCTTATCTATTTAAAGCCAGTGGCTTTAAAAATCGGTATAATGTCTAAAAATTATAAAAAGGATATTAAAATGAAACTAAATCCAGAATTTTCAAGACTAATGACTAAATATGCAGAGTTAACAGACCAAGGTAAAGGAGACACTGAAGAGGCCATGCACCTCTTCCATGAAGCTTTGCAATATGCACCTCGAGAATTTTTGGATGATATTGGCAACAAGGCTAAAGAAATGGGCTTGTTGCCAAACAAACCAGATGGTTATACACCAGATGGCCAACCTTTGTATAATTTAGAAGCAATGAAAAAGCGGTTAGGTATAGATGAAGATGAACCAATACCAGACTTTATTTTAAAAGATTCCTATAAAGGACAAGTTCATCGAACTCAATAATTTTAAAACTTTTTGTAGGGTGGGCAAACGGCCTTATCGTTTGCCCACGCGATGAAAATGGTGCGCAATGTGCACCCTACTGTTTAACAACTAAAACTTACCATAAATTAAAAAAACGATACAGACAAATTTATATGGAATTTAAAACCCTTACCGGTGATCTCATCACAAGCCCATGTCTAGTCCTAGGCATATTTGAAGATGAACTCAAAGGCGATGCAAAACCACAATCAGATCTAGTCCAACAATTAGATAGAGCTGGCAATGGCTGGCTGACTAGCTTATTCAATCAAGGCGATATAACTGGCGAACTGGAACAAACATTATTACTCCAGAAAGTACCTGGAATCGCAAGTGAACGCATTCTACTCGTTGGTTGCGGCAAAACTACAAAATTCAAACTCTATAATGCCCGCAAAGCCATAACAGCCGCAATTCAAGCTCTAAAAAAACACCGCATCCCAGCGGCTACCTGGACACTCCATCAACACTTACCCCAAGATTTATCCAAAGACTTAGCCCAAGACAAGAAGATATATAATTGGGTTTGGGAAAATCTATTGCGCATTAGAGATCTCAACTATCGCTTTGAACGCTTTAAAAGTGAAGCCAAACCACCAAAACGGCCCTTAACCGAAATAACCTTTTGGAATGATATAGCAGCACAAGATGCTACTCTAAAGGCCATTCAACATGGACAAGCCACCGCCAATGGAGTTCAACTTACTAAAGACTTAGCCAATCTTCCAGGCAATATTTGTACGCCAACCTACCTAGCAGAACAAGCCCAGACTTTAGCTACTGAGATTCCTAAATTACAAGTCAATATCCTGGAAAAACCAGAATTAGAAAAATTAGGGATGGGAGCATTTTTAGGAGTTGCTCAAGGCAGTCGTCAAGATCCTAAACTTATCCTGATGGAATATCGCAACGCAGATTCCGCAACGAAACCTGTTGTATTAGTAGGCAAAGGCATCACATTTGATTCAGGTGGTGTTTCTCTTAAGCCTGGTGATGCTATGGATGAGATGAAATTCGATATGAGCGGGGCAGCCTCGGTATTTGGCACTATAAAAGCCTGTTCTGACCTACAATTACCTATCAATCTGATAGGAATTGTACCAGCAACTGAAAACATGCCAGGTGACAATGCCATTAAACCAGGTGATATCCTAACTAGTATGTCCGGTACCACTATAGAAGTATTAAATACTGATGCTGAAGGCCGTTTGATTCTATGTGATGCTTTAACTTATAGTGCTAAATTTAATCCAGATGTAGTAATTGACATTGCGACCCTAACTGGTGCTTGTGTTGTAGCTTTGGGCCATCACCCATCAGGCTTATTAACCAATGATGATGATCTAGCCGCAAAACTTATGGAAGCCTCTAATAATAGCGGGGATCGCCTTTGGCAATTACCACTTTGGGAAGACTATAGTCCCCAAATGAAAAGTAATTTTGCCGATATAGCAAATATTGGAGAACGTATGGGTGGTGGTGCTATCACTGCTGCCAGTTTCCTAGCTCATTTTACCAAAAAACTCCGCTGGGCGCATTTAGACATCGCAGGCACTGCATGGCTTTCTGGTGCTAAAAAAGGTGCTACTGGACGACCAGTACCCTTATTAACTTACTATTTGCTTCAACGTTGTAATCTGAATTGATTAATGAAGCAGATTGATTTTTATATACTAAAGCCTGGTTATCCCAAAGAATTGTACCAATTCGTTTGCCAATTGGTAGAGCAAATCTATAACCAAGGCCATCGTATTTATATAAATTTGGGATACGACAATGAAGTTCAATATTTGGATACATTATTATGGCTGTATTCAGATGGTAGCTTTGTACCTCATGGAATCTTAGGTAGTGCTGATCCCAAATTAACTCCAGTATTATTAGGTGCTAATCAAGCTCCAGCAGATGCAACCGATGTGTTAATAACTTTAGCTCCTAAAGCTCCAGAATTTTTTCGCCAGTTTCAGCGTATTGCTGAAATTATTGACCAAGATCCAGAGCGGTTACGCATGGGGCGGGAACGTTATAGTTGGTATCGAGATTTAGGCTGTACCCTACGTGTACATGAGATGACAGCATCATGAATAAAGCATCCCCCACAGAACTCTATATACAAACCGAAGAAGCCCCAACAGATGTGTATCCGTTAGCAGCAGATGCCGATGGCATTCCGGTTTTAGATCAAGTTATAGAAGATACAGCTTTTGATACCCTTGCTGATGATCTTAAAGCACATATTTTGCTTGAGTTAGAGCCATTGTTGCAGAATATAGTGCAAAAGGCCTTTACTGATTCGGTGCGTTTAGTAGCTTTAGATCTGAAACATGCTTTTGAACGAGAATTAAGTACTCAATTAGATACACATTTACGTACTTTGGTAGAACAGATTGTACAGCAGGCTTTTAAACGATCTCAACTTTGAGTTATCTTACAGTGCGATTAGGCTAAAGCTAATCGCACCTACAAGCGAAAATTTGAGGTAGATATTGTGACTCTACAATATTATCATGGCATTGGGTTTTGGCTCTGGTTCCAAACCATTGGATTACTATACAGTTCGCTTTTTACTTCTAATATTCAAGCAGCTAACAAATTCATATATCAACCGCCTAATTTAGGAACTGAAATACATAGAATTGGTGGTGCAGTTCGACACTCCAACATCATTGCAAAATATAAATCGAGTACTACTAATACCAATCCATTCTTTATAACCAAAATTTTACACAAAAGTATTAAAGTACAAGTTCTAGCTCCCCAACATGTAGCGTTAACTAGTAATAATCAGCCTCGTTTATATTGGTATTTACAACCTAAAGTTTGTTACCTGCAAGTTTTTCAAATTAAATTAGCACAAAGCAGTGAACCATTATTAAAGCTACAGCTACCTATACTATCTAATGGCGGAATCCAATTGATAGATTTGGCCAAATACGGGATAATTCTGCAACCTAATAAGATTTATCATTGGCAAATAGCTTTAGTTGAAAAATTAAAACCGGTTAGCCAGTATAAAACTCTACAGCCTATTATCTCACAAGGGAAAATACAATTTGTTGCTAACAATTCTATATTTAATAACGCTAAACCTGATGAACGCCCATATTTAGCAGCAAGCCAAGGATTTTGGTATGATGCTCTTGATGGCGTTTCTCGATTGGTAAATCAGGATGATAGAAAATCCTATTGGCATACACAACGCGCTATGTTGTTAGAACAGGTACAGCTTGAGGATGCTGCTGCTTATGATCGTAAGATGGCCACTAAATAGCCAGTGTTGAAGGACACCTGTAGAGGGGCGTATCCGCTAGGTGGGGGGGGAGTCTCCTCTAGCCAATTATTGTGCGTTGGTTGAAATTAAACCACGTAGGGCGGGAGAGCGAAGCGATCCCGCCTCAATTTTAATAATACCTAAATTGGG
>LFCU01000134.1 GCA_001044195.1 Candidatus Achromatium palustre | reverse complement strand
TGGAAACGTATATAGAAATATTTTTATATTGTCAATATATTTCTATATTTTTTGTGACCATATCCATAGATACTATTTTAGATACTATTTTAGATATTATTGGAAGAATACTAAAGATGATTGGACTTTTTGAAAAATGATATTGCTATTTATGAATATTTGGATTATACAATATTAATTGTTGAGAATTTAATTTAATGCTAATAAACTAAATTTCATATTTAAATAAAGCCCAAGCTTTTTTAATTACCACAATTTCATAAATAAAAAAATATCAAACAAAATGTCCAAAAAACATCCTATTGTAGCAGTAACTGGGTCATCAGGTGCTGGCACTACCACAGTGAAACGCGCTTTTGAGCATATCTTTTTTCGTGACAACATTGATGCTGTAGTAATAGAAGGTGATAGCTTTCATCGATATGACAGAGCACAAATGCGCGAACAAGTAAAAAAATACCTTGCGCAAGGCACAAACTTAAGCCACTTTGGCCCAGATGCTAATATTTTTGGTGAATTAGAAAACCTATTTCGCCAATATGGTGAAAATGGTTCCGGTCGCCAACGCTATTACTTACATACTGATGAAGAGGCCTCAGAACACAATCAACGCTTGGGAACAAAATTACATGCAGGAAATTTTACTCCCTGGGAAGATATTTCAGCAGGATCAGACCTACTATTCTATGAAGGATTACATGGAGGAGTGGTTACTCAAAAGAATAACGTTGCTCGACATACAGACCTTCTAATTGGCGTTGTACCAATTGTCAACCTAGAATGGATTCAAAAGATTCATCGTGATAATGCTGAACGTGGTTATTCTGCTGAGGCTACTGTAGACACTATCATGCGACGTATGCCAGACTATATCAACTATATTACACCCCAATTCTCTCGTACTGATATCAATTTTCAACGAGTACCAACAGTAGACACATCAAACCCATTTATCTCTCGAGAAATACCAACCCCTGATGAAAGTTTAGTCATCATCCGTTTTAAAAACCCCCAGAAATTTGGTATTGACTTTCCTTATCTAATTGCCATGATTCATGATTCCTATATGTCACGTCGCAATACTTTAGTAATCCCAGGCGGTAAAATGGGTTTTGCAATGGAGATTATTTTAACTCCAATTATTGAATATATGATGGAAAATCGTGTGTAATTTTTCTCACTTAAATAGATAATAAATGCTATTGACACTACAACAACATCCAATTACATCTATGCCACAAATAAATGTACAAGTGGCAATCATATTCCAAAAGAGCTATATAGAATTCATCTATAAAGTGCATGGAGATATTACACCCCTCGAGATTCCAAAACCCAACAATATAAAGCGTACTGATAACTTATGGAAACATACTTGTGCTGAAGCCTTTGTAACAAAAGATGAAGCAGGCAATGGTTATTGGGAATGGAATTTTTCACCTTCTGGACAATGGCAAATGTACGAATTTGATGATTATCGCAAACACCGTACCAAACCCAGGATTACCAAAATACCAGAAATTTCTCAAACCAGACATTTTGATACATTATTTTTACGAGTATGTATTCCAAGATTATCCAAAATAATATCTCGTCTTGGACTCAATATGATATTAGAAGATAAAGATCAACAATTATCTTATTGGGCACTAAAACATGCTGCCGGGCCACCAGATTTTCATAATGCAGATACTTGGTTTGTAATGTAGATTGATAGAATTCGCATGGTGCGCATTGGCATCACAATTTTATGTTGAGAGGAAAGGTGCGCAGTGCGCACCCTGAATAGTCGAGTACAAAAATGCCAAATAAAAAAAGCTTTTTAAACTATACACTAAACTGGTCTCTCAAAATTAGCCTATTAATCAGTTTAAGTATACTCTCAAGCTGTACTGAACCAAATAAATTCACAACGCTACGCATGGGACTTGCTAGAGCTCCAATAAACCTAGATCCACGTCATGCTACTGATGCAGCATCCAGCCGTATCAGTCGCTTAATCTATCGCCGCTTGGTAGAATTTGATAACACCAATAGGCCCATCCCTGGTCTTGCTACCTGGACCCAACCTAGCCCAACTCAATACCACTTTAGACTGCTTGATGAACCTAAAGGCCGAACTTTCTCTAATGGTCACATCCTAACTGCGCAGGATGTAAAAGCAACCTTAGATTCTATTTTAGACCCAAACGTAGGTTCCCCATATCGCTCTCAAATCAAAAACATCCAACAAATACAAGCTATTGGAACCGAAGAAGTGGTTATAGACCTAAAACAACCTGATGCTCTATTTCCAACCCGCCTAGTTCTTGCTATCTTGCCAGCAAATTTAATAGCCACTGGTCACAAATTTAACCAACACCCAATAGGCAGTGGCTCTTTTAAACTACTAGCCTGGCCACAACCTGGCCATCTAAAACTACAACGTCTTGCTGATAAGCAATTATTAGAATTTATAGAAGTAAAAGATCCCAGTGTGCGAGTAATGAAATTGTTGCGCGGTGAAATCAATATCTTGCAAAATGAATTATCGCCAGAATTATTTCGTTATTTAAAGGCTAAAAATCAGGTAACAACTCAAGAACGTCCTGGTATCAATTTTACTTATATTGGCCTACATTCTAAAGATCCTGCCTTATCAAAACTAGAAGTACGCCGCGCTATTGCTCATGCTATAGATCGTAAGGCCATTATTCGCCATCTTTTTGGAGGCACCGCTCGTTTAGCTGCATCCATGTTGCCTGCTCAACATTGGGCAGGAGCCAAGGATTTAGATCCAATACCCTATAATCCAATCCTAGCTCGTAAACTATTAGCCCAAGCTGGCTATACTAAAGCCAATCCATTAACCTTAAGCCACAAAACCACAACAGATCCATTTCGATTAAGGATCGCGACTACTATGCAGGCGCAATTAAAAGCAGTTGGCATCCAAGTTAAAATCCAAAGTCTAGACTGGGGAACCTTTTATGGGGATATAAAATCAGGACGCTTTCAGATCTATACCCTGATTTGGGTAGGCATCAAAACTCCAGATCATTTTCGAGCGGTAGTCCATAGTGAAGCGGTACCACCAAAGGGAGCTAATCGGGGTCATTATCACAACCCTCAAGTAGATTCTCTATTAGATCAGGTCGCTAAAAAGCCTGATATAGATTCTCAAATCCCCATCTATCACACTTTACAGCGCATATTATTGCAGGATCTACCCTATATTCCGTTATGGTATGAAAATCAAATAGCCGTTACTAAAAAAAATATACGAGGCTATGCGCCAGCAGAGGATGGTAATTTTGATGCTCTAAACCATACTTATATTGATTACGAAATAAACGACAATGATTCATATTGATCTTAGCAAACAGATACTGACTTTAAAGCAAGACCATAAAATAATCAAGATTTACCAAGTCTCTACTGGTAGCAATGGCCCTGGAGAATGTAATGGTTCAGGATGTACACCACGAGGCAAACACCGAATACGATTATTAATAGGAGCAGAATGTCCCATCAATACTGTATTTGTAGAACGTCGTCCTACAGGAGAGATCTACAATGCCCAATTAGCCCAAAATTTTCCAAATCGAGATTGGATTCTCACGAGGATTATTTGGCTTACTGGACTAGAATCTGGTAAAAATCGTGGCAGCAATGTAGATACGTTACGGCGTTTTATCTATATTCATGGTACTCCAGAAATCTATCCTTTAGGTATACCAGCTTCGCATGGTTGTATTCGGATGCACAATCAAGACTTATTAGATCTATTTGGGCAAGTACAAAATGGTACAGAAGTCAATATTGAAGAATAACTTGGTTACAAAAATATATTAGTACCTAAATCAGCAATCACAATGCAAAACCAAACAACTCCACCTATACAGCAGTTATTAACACGACTGTGGCAGCATATTAATCCCAAACGTCGCACACAATTTGGCCTGTTATTAATTCTGATGATATTGACATCATTTGCCGAAGTTATTAGCATTAGTGCAGTTTTACCATTTCTGGGAGTCTTGACTACACCAGAATGGATATTCCAAAAAAAGGCAGCCCAACCCCTTATTCAAGCACTAGAATTAACCAATCCACAACAATTATTATTGCCATTGACCATTATTTTCTGTATCGCTGTTGTCATAGCAGGCATCATGCGTATGGTATTATTATGGATTAATGCGCGTTTATCTTTTGCAATCGGTGCTGATTTAGGTATTAGTATTTACCGCCGCACCCTATATCAACCTTATGCCGTACATTGCGCAAGTAATAGCAGCGAAGTAATCACCGGAATTGCGAATAAAGCTAATACTGTTATAAACAGTGCCATTATGCCAATTTTGACATTAGTTAGTTCAAGCATAATGTTAGCAGTAATTTTATTTGTGTTACTAACAGTGAATCCAATAATTACGCTTGCTACATTTGGAGGATTTGGATTGATTTATGGCATTATTATTAGCTTAACTCGCAAGCGGCTTGTAACTAGTAGTAACCATATAGCCCACGAATCAATCCAAGTTATCAAATCTTTACAAGAAGGGCTAGGTGGAATTCGTGATGTATTAATCGATGGAACACAAAACATCTATTGCCAAACTTATCGCAATGCTGACTTGCTCCTAAGGCGTTCTCAAAGTAATAACTACTTCATAAGTTACGGACCACGCTATGGTATAGAAGCCTTGGGCATGTTATTAATCGTGCTACTAGCTTATGCACTTGCGCAACAAAATGATGGCTTTGCTCAAACATTGCCAATCTTAGGAGCTTTGGCACTCGGAGCGCAACGTCTATTACCTGTGATGCAACAATCTTATGCAGCTTGGTCACAGCTACGTGGTGGCCAAGCCTCATTACAAGATACACTAACATTACTAGAACAACCATTACCTGCTTATGCCACACAAACTATAACACAACTATTACCGTTTCAACACCAGATTACCCTTCAAAATTTAACCTTTCGCTACAGTGCTGATTTGCCTTGGGTATTACAAAATATCAATCTCACTATTCCCAAAGGCAGTCGTATTGGATTTATGGGGATTACAGGTAGTGGCAAAAGTACTCTAATAGATATCATCATGGGCCTTTTAGAACCTACCGCAGGCACACTAGCCATTGATGACCAAATTATTACTATAGAAAACCATAGATCTTGGCAACAGCATATAGCCCATGTACCCCAGGACATCTTTTTATCAGATAGTACTGTCGCTGAAAATATTGCCTTTGGGATTCCGCAACCTAAGATCGATTGGCAGCGTGTCAAACTAGCCGCTCAACAAGCCCAAATCGCCGCAAGTATCGAAAGCTGGCCCGATAAATATCAGACTATAGTAGGAGAACGTGGTATTAGATTATCAGGTGGTCAAAGACAACGCATTGGTATCGCACGTGCTCTATATAAACAAGCCGATGTAATAGTCTTTGATGAGGCGACTAGTGCTCTAGATACAGATACAGAACAGGCTGTTATGAAGGCCATAGAGGAAATAAGCGACAACATTACAATGATTATTATTGCCCATCGCCTCACCACCCTAAAAAACTGTACTCAAATAGTAGAGTTAGAGAATGGCACCATTAAACGAATTGACACTATTAAAGTTCAGGCTATTATTGGCGATACTGTGACTATATAGATAGGTGGATCGCCACGTTTCTACGCAACTTGTGCTACGTATCTTGATTTCCCATTGACTTTACTGCGTGGGTACGATGAATCCGTGCGCACCCTACTTGGCTACTTAATGTCTCAAATATCGAATAATATATATATATGAAACAAACAAAAAAACTATTAGAGAACCTCGAGCAAGCTTATCTATAACATCTAACCTTTGCAAATCAAAAAAATTCCACATATCGATTGTAAAAATACGAAACCAGCGTTCCAATAAAGAAGGAACTTCAACCTCATCTTCCTCAGGGAGTCTTTGTAGTCTTTTGCTTTTTTGCTTATTCAATATTTGTTCAGCAGCACTATGCAAGGCTTGAGTTAGGATAAAGACCAATAATTTTGCATCTTCACAAGCATTACGCCTGCAAGCTGTAATAATCGCTTTTTGACCTATGGCATTATTGCTATCTGCTAAAATTTTTGCTAAAGCTAAATTTATGGTTTGCGTTTCAGAAAAAAGTTGAGCAAAGAGCGGAGCATTGGTCAACCTTGATAAAGCTTTTATGTTATCTGTTTCTACATTAGCTAATATTTCATCGATGGTAGTACCATGATTATTTAGATTACTATTGACCTGCTTTGCTAACATAAAAATAGTTGTTCGAGTCAATGGATGATATGGCCATTTTGGAGAGATCTTATTTAAGGCTGTTTTAGCAGCTTCCCTAACTTCGAATTCTGCATCTGCTAATACTATTAGTAACGCACCAATAGCAGCTTGCGCTGGTTTGCCAAGTAAGCCTAACATTTCTGCTGCAGTTTTTTGAATATACCAAATAGGATCTGCAAGTGATTTTACCAGAACATTGATAATGTAAGGTTGATCATGCGCTAATTGTTTTAAATATATTTCATCTGGCTCTATGTGAAATAGAATATTTATAACATTTTCTCTAATTTCTGGATTAGGATGCTCTAAGGCTAGAATTAATTCCGGTACTACATATAGACCCCTTTGCTCCAATAAATCAGCAGCATGTTGATATTTACTGGAATCTCCTAATGCATCAATAAGTTCATGTGTAGTTGCGGTTGGTTTTGGTAAGTGCTCATCTATTAATTTGGCTACCGGAAAACTTAATAAAAAACGGAATGCTATGGAAAGTGTGGCTGTCCAATTGGTTACATTAATTTCATGTAACCGTATACCATATAATTGTAAGGCATCTCCAATATCTATTAGACGCAATATATTATCAAATGGCCAGGCAAATAACAAATTCCATAACACCCATATAAAACTTCTGTTTTCAGTCCAGGCTTGGATACTTACATCTCCTAACATTCCAAGGATGATAAAGATAAAGGCCATATCTGTGAAAAAGACTTGCAGCTTGGTTTTAGATTTTTTCTGTTGAGCTTGTTTATATTGTATCTTCCTGATTGTTTCCCATATTAAGCTGAGTAGAAATATATCTACTATCCAATGCATTATCATAATTACAGTGGCTATTTTGGCGTTAGCATGTTTAATATTTTGGATATTTATATGGTATTCTTCAATAAAATCTACAAAATCAGCTGCCCGTAGTACATGCACCATGGTAAATTGAATCCAATCCAACCATGTTGGATCTTTAATAAATTGATAATTATCTTTTCCAAAAATCACAAATATCAAAAAATATAAAAGGCAGAATAATACAAGCTGTGTTACATTGGCTATGATAAGGATGCGGCCTTCCCGTATCAAGACCCATAAAGAATAGCCAAATAAACTAAGAATACTTAAGATATTTGCAAGCAAGAGAATGTATAAAACTAGATGCATTACACTTCACCCTAATTAAAGAACATATAGTTTTTCAGTAACTTCTCAATAATTTATGGCATAAAATAGGTATTGAGGAAGTTATAGGATGCGCTTAAGGCACGAAGCGCAATCTATTAGATACAAAAATTGAATTATCGTTCCCATGCTCGGCGTGGGAACGTATCCGTGTAAAGTACTTTAGGCAAGCAAATGAAGGGGGCCTTAATATATCCCACTATTAGGGCTGCAACGCTATTCCTGCTAAACCCATACCTTCTTCTAAGCCTAACATAAGATTCATATTTTGCACTGCTTGCCCAGCTGCTCCCTTCACCAAATTATCAATAACTGATGAAATTACAACCATCGAACTATATTCAGGACGATGCACAGCTATACGACATGTATTTACCCCTCTTACGCTACGAGTCTCAGGATGAGAACCAGCAGGCAAGACATCTACAAACGGTTCTTGTGCATAACGCGACTCAAATAGTACCTGTAGGTCTTGAGTATTATCAGTAAGACGAGTATATAAAGTAGCTTCAATACCGCGCACCATAGGTACCAAGTGTGGTACAAAGGTAAAATCTAGCTGATGCTCTGTTTTTTTAGAGAATATAGCCTTAGATTCGGATTTAGTACCAGCTATAGCTACTTGCTGTAAAATTTGGTGGATCTCAGGCCAATGACGATGCCCTGGAATTCCATAGGCCTTAAAGCTCTCACCAGCTTCTCCCATAAGAGTCGCTACATTAGCTTTACGTCCAGCACCACTAACTCCTGATTTAGCATCAGCAATAAGTAATTTACAGTCTACAATATTCGCTTCTATCAAGGGCAAAAAGCCCAGTATTACTGCAGTGGGATAGCAACCAGGATTGGCCACTAGACGGGCGTTGCGAATAGCCTCACGATTGAGTTCTGGTAGACCATAAACCGCTTCAGTCAATAATTCTGGGCACTGATGTTGAATACCATACCATTGCAGCCATTGTTCTGGGTCTTGGAGGCGAAAATCTGCTGCTAAATCAATAATTTTAACTCCAGAGGCTAATAGTTGCGGCACTTGATGCATAGCTGTGCCATTGGGTGTGGCAAAGAAGACTAGGTCACATTGATTAAGGTGGGCTTGATCTGGAGTTACAAATTTAAGATCTAAAGCACCACGGAGGTTTGGGAACATAGCATCTATTCTGGTTCCAGATTCACTCCTTGACGTAATAGCGGTAATTTTAATCTGGGGATGTTGGCATAAGAGCCGTAATAATTCGGAGCCAGTATATCCAGTACCTCCAACAATTCCTATTTTTAGCATTTTTAGGTTATTTTATACCTCTTATTTTTATAAAATTTTTTGATTCTAACACTTTCTGTGGTTAAAAAATATTGATAGTTACAATGAATAGACATTATCCGAAACCCCCATTTTTACTTTATCGTTACTGGATTTATAAAGGATTTCGGATAATGTCTAATAATAACGTGTTTTTAAAGTAAAAATATAAAGACAAATTATAATTCTATGTAGGCACGATGAGGCCGTGCCCACCTTACCTAGCTTATATTGGTACTATTAGAATTTTGTTTATCATTAGACATTATCCGAAACCAGTCATTCCTGCGAAAGCAGGAATCTATATCTTAACAATCATCTTATGTTTGTTAGGATGGTGGAGGGTTTCAGATAATTTCTATTATGATGCAGTTGCTGCTGTTATGATGCTTACGTTTGGTTCTTGTGTTTTTTCGTAAGCAATCAATTCGTATAACAGATCATCACATGCTGCAACCATTTCAAAATATGCTTTGCAATTTATTTCAAAATTGTATCTATATTCAGAAGCACATACAGTAATTCCATTTAAATCACCACGGTATTTTGATTTATCAGTCCTAAAGGAAGTTACACTAATAACCTGTTCTAATAGTCTATTTAATTCGTGTGATTTAGAGTAGAAGCCTAATTCGCTTTTGGTTTCTAAAATGTGCTTAAGAAAACACTCAAGCATTTGTTGATAATGGAAGCAATGAATAGAACAATCCTTAAGAGGTTCTTTATTTAAGAAATCAATTATACAAGCATGTTCCCATGCTTTACCTGCTAAATTTTCAATATTTACAAAAGCTTTTAATAGCTCTTGGTATAAAATATGCTCAGTAGTTGTCATGTGTCACCTTAATCAAATTGTTCAAACAGCGTAATTTTAACAACCTCGCACAATAACTATTGCATGGAATTTATCCACCAGATTTAGCTAGTATAAAGTGCTGTTTGAAGCTGAGTAAACAACTGGCGTATGTCGTTTATTTCACCTAACTCTTGTTTAGCATCAGGAATAGAAGCATATTTTAATTTCAATAAGGTCGGCAGTTTATTCAGTGCCAATTCACTAAAACCAGCATCAACATAGTGATCCAAGACAAAGGCTAAAAATTCTTGTTGCTTATGATTGCAGTTTGCAAATAGATTGGCCTTGTTAACTTCAACCCGTTGTTGTCTTGATAGTAAGGGAAAAGTAAATGCAATATGTGCTAATACATCAAATAAATCACTATTTTCAGCATTAACTAAACGACTAACATCGCATAATTTCTCATGGTCATAGCCTTTAGCTGCTAAACCGGCTAGCAGTTGTTGTCTAGTTTCAGGGTCTTGCCATAAAGTACGTAATTCATCAGGGGTTTTAAATAGGCTAGGCAATTCGCCATAAAATTGTTGAATAAATTGGACTGCTGAAATGGGTTTACCATTGGCATCAAAAAAGATGCTGGCTGCGATATGTTGGATTTGTAATACTTTGCCAGCAGCTAATTGTACTTTTACTTTTTGTTTTACTTTTTTGACGCAAACACAGGGTGATTCACCGCAATGCTTGCAAACACAAATGCAAGGATGGTGGTTACATGCAGTACAGGGTTTTAATTCTGTAGTTTTGGCTATATCTATAGGCTCTAAGGGTTCGCCATCCCATTCAGGATCATTAAAATGTTTGTATGCTTCAACAAAATCATAAACTGTAAAATAGTTTTTCCCCTCAAATAACCTTGTACCTCTGCCGATAATTTGCTTAAATTCAATCATAGACTTAATAGGTCGCATGAGCACAATTTGCCTGACATTGCGTGCATCAACGCCCGTGCCTAGTTTTTGTGAAGTGGTTAAAATGGTAGGAATGGTTTTTTCATTGTCTTGAAATTGGCGTAAAAATGTATCACCTCTAGCACCATCGTTGGCAGTTACTCGCACACAATAATCAGCATCCCTAGAAATCTTATTTTGATTAATTAAATCCCTAACGGCCAAAGCATGTTCTTGAGAAGCGCAAAAGACCAAGGTCTTTTGGTTTGGGTCAATTTTATCCATGAACAATTGCACCCGATAAGCTTCACGTTCTTTAATTTCAATGATACGGTTAAAATCATCCTCGGTATAAACTGCGCCTATCTCTATGTTACCTTCTAACACCGTATCATCATCAGTATAAATATAATCATCTAAAGTGGTTTTAATTTGTGCCATTTTGTATGGGGTTAAAAAGCCATCATCAATGCCAGTTTTTAAGGCGTAACTGTAAACAGGCTCACCAAAATAGGCATAGGATCCACATTATCCTTGCGTTTTGGTGTGGCAGTTAAACCTAATTGAACCGCTGGGGCAAAATATTCCAAAATCTGCCGCCATGTACTTTCATCTTTTGCACCGCCACGATGACATTCATCAATGATAATGAAGTCAAAAAAATCTGGTGCATAATCCTGATAAACAGGGGGGTTACCTGTCATTAACGTTTGAAAAATGCTAAAAAACACACTGCCATTTTTAGGCACATGGCCTTTTTTGCTGATTTCATCCGGGGAAATCCTAATCAACGCATCAGCAGGAAAAGCTGAAAAATCGTTAAAAGCTTGATTGGCTAAAATGTTTCTATCGGCTAAAAACAAAATGCGGGGTCTAAGTTTTTTGGCTGATAAATTCCAACGGGTTTGAAATAATTTCCATGATAATTGAAAGGCAATAGAGGTTTTACCAGTACCTGTTGCCAATGTTAATAAAATACGTTTTTTGCCTGCAATCAAGGCTGTTAAAGCTCGATTAATCGCTTGTTGTTGATAATAACGTGGTTGCCAATAACCGCCCTTGCCTTCAAAAGGTACGGCTGCAAATTTATCAAGCCAAGGATTATCAAAAGTCTTTGCCCATAGTTCATCAGGGCTAGGATAAGTATCAATGTAATTTTCCTTCCCTGTGCGCATGTCAACACAATAAATGTGGTTGCCATTGGTTGCATAAGCAAAACGTACATCTAGCATTTGGGCATACAACTTGGCTTGTGCTAGTCCTTCATTAACAGCTAAATCCCTGCGCTTGGCCTCGATCACTGCCAATTTTTGTCCACGATAAAACAACACATAATCGGCTATTTTAGGCTTGGCTCGTTTGCCATCGCTTAATAATCGCCCGTGGGTAATAACTTCACGTTCAATTTTACTGCCATTGATACCCCAACCTGCTTTTACTAGTGCAGGGTCAATCAATTCAGCACGGGTATTGGCTTCGTTCATAATTCACCATTAAAAGCTTTATGCAGCAAAGCTTTTTTAAGTTCATCTAATGCTGTTAATTTGCTTTGGTAAAGAGTTTCTAGGCGTTTGGTTTGTTTTCGTAAACTATCAAGTTTTAAAACAATACGTTGTTGTTCGGGGAGTGGAGGGAAAAATATTTCAATATTTCTAACATCAGATAAATTAACCCTCGGTCTTGTTGCGCCAGAAATGTTTCTGGTTAATTGTGTTATAGATAAATCACTGTTTAAGTAATATTCTAAAAACTGATAATCAACAAAATTTTTATCAGGTCTAATTCTTACTATGTCAGCAGTTATAATTCCCGATTCAAATTTGCTTGGAATAGTACAGGTTTTGCCTACTGGAATACCAAGTTTTGCAAGGGCAATATCACCTGAAACAAAGGAATGATATTTTAATTCTTCCGCCTTTTCTTCTGAAATATATTTAATATCCTTGTCAATAAAATATCCTTTCCCAATATTTTGTAGCCTTAGTATTGGAATCCCTTCGTTTTTATAATCAGAAACTTTTAGATTTGAACCAAAGGGTACTGAAACAATCGCAGCCTTATCCTTGCTTAATTGCTTTAGTGTTTTAACTTCCCAACCCGCTTTCATACTATTCCCTTACTAATATTCACTGATTCTTGAATTTGCGCTTCAATTTCAGTATCCGTAACTTGTGCGGATAATGGTAATGGATGAACTTTCAAGGCTGCTAATAAACCTGGTGCTGAACCTTTTTTAAGACTAGGTTTAATTGGTACTGACTCAACAAATGTGACTAACACCTTAACCGTGCGTTCAATCACTACCGTTTCAGAAAAAATTAAACCTTGTTTGGGATCATAAGTTGCTTCTATGGTCTGTAACATGATTAAGCTTCCATCGTTAGCAAATCTTTAACCGTTGCCAATAACTTTGCACTCTCTGCATCCAGGGTAGCGATTTCATCCAAAATACTTTGCGGATCACGGTGTTCAATTACCTGGTTGCTTTGGGGATTTTTTACTGATAAATCAAAGGTAGTTTTGTCAATGTCTGTTATCTTTAGCGTCCAGCTTTTGCTAGAATCAGCAAAGGTTTTTTGCAAGGTTAAAAAATCGGTTAAATCCTCATCATTTAAAGGATTAGTTTTACCTAAACTGCGCCCGACATCTAATTGATAAAACCATATCTTTTTTGTTGATGTACCCTTTGCAAAAAATAACACCACTGTTTTAACGCCTGCGCCTCGAAATGTACCACTTGGGCAATCTAATACCGTATGCAGGTTGCAATCTTCTAACAGCCGTTTACGAAGGTTTATAGAGGCATTATCAGTATTGGATAAAAAAGTGTTTTTAATTACTACCGCAGCCCGTCCATTAACTTTAAGCATTTTGATAAAGTGTTGCAAAAATAAAAATGCAGTTTCACCGGTACGAATATCAAAATTTTGTTGTATTTCCTTGCGTTCTTTACCACCAAACGGGGGATTTGCCAAAATAACATCAAAGCGATCTTGGGGTTGGATGTCGTTAATATTTTCCGTCAAGGTATTGGTGTGCTGAATGTTAGGTGCATCAATGCCATGTAAAATCATATTCATAATGGCAATGACATAGGCCAAACTTTTCTTCTCTTTGCCATAGAGTGTTTTAGTTTGTAATTGTTCAAACTGTTGAGTTGATAACGGCTGTTGCCGTAAAAAGTCATAAGCTTCACATAAAAACCCTGCTGATCCACAGGCACCATCATAAATTGTTTGCCCGATTTGCGGTTTAATTACCTTAATCATGGCACGAATCAAAGGACGTGGTGTGTAATATTCACCACCATTACGTCCAGCATTGCCCATGTTCTTAATCTTGCTTTCGTATAAATGGGACAGTTCATGCTTTTCTTGCTGGGAGTGAAAATGTAACTTGTCTACATAATCTAAAGCATCACGTAACGAATAACCGCTTTGAAACTTGTTTTTTATTTCACCAAAGATTTCACCTATTTTGTATTCTATGGTGTCGGCTGCGGTTTGCTTGAAACTTCTAAGATAAGGAAACAGTTTGTTACTAACAAAATCAATTAAATCATCGCCGGTTAAATCCTTATCAGTTGCCCAATCAGACCATTGAAATCCTTGGTTTATAATCGGTGTGTAGCTTTTTCCTGCCAACGCTTTAGCATCTTTGCGTTGACCTTCTAAATCATCCAAATACTTCAAAAACAATAGCCAAGATGTTTGTTCAATATAATCTAACTCAGAGGAACAACCAGCCTCCTTCCATAAAACATCATCGATATTTTTAAAAATCTGTTCAAACATTATTTTTACTCTCTGTATAGCAGTTCATCATTAGCAGTTCATCATGAAATGAAATTTTAACTTGAATCAGAAAGACGGATACGTCTACAAGTTGTGGGAACCATAAATTATCGTTCCAATCTCTGCATGAAAACGCATCCCGGACGTTCTGCATCCTATGATTTATAACGTTCCCACAACTTGTAGACATATCCGCCTTTTTATGGTGTGCAATGCGCACCCTACACTATTAATGTGACAAAGTAGAATCATGACATAAGGTTTTAGGTAAAGGGAAGACTACATCTTCCTGTTGACCTAGCTGCTCTTGCATCTCATAAGCTCCCCAAGTTTTAAGTTGATTTACCACTTGTTTAACTAGGATCTCAGGAGCTGAAGCTCCAGCCGTAACCCCTATCTGGTCTATATTTTTTAACCAATCTTTCTTGACATCAGCAGGCCCATCTACAAGATAGGCTGTAGCCCCATTTTGTGCTGCTAATTCTCGCAGACGGTTGGAATTAGAACTGTTGGGCGAACCTACTACCAGAACCAGCGAACATTGCAGGGCTAATTCTTGTACGGCATTTTGCCGATTTTGGGTCGCGTAGCAAATATCGCTTTTGCGGGGACCAATAATATTAGAAAATCGTTGTTTTAAGGCTTCAATAATCTGGGCTGTATCATTTATGGATAAGGTGGTTTGGGTGACGAAGGCTGTCTTATTAGGATTAACTATAGTTAATGTTTCTACATCAGCTACAGACTCTACTAAGTAAATATTACCACCACGCAGGCATTGGCCCAAAGTTCCTTCCACCTCAGGATGTCCCCGGTGCCCAATCAGTATCACACTATAATCTTCACGACAAAAACGCGCTACCTCTAAATGGACTTTAGTAACCAATGGACAGGTAGCATCAAATATCTGTAGATTGCGTTTTTTGGCTTCTGTGCGTACTGTTTGAGAAACTCCATGCGCACTAAATATTACTGTATTATTATCTGGGATTTCAGCTAATTCATCGACAAATACGGCACCATCTTTACGCAAGCGTTCTACTACAGAGCGATTATGTACTACTTCATGGCGTACATAGATCGGCGGTTTAAATAAAAGTAATGCTCTTTCTACTATTGCAATAGCACGATCTACGCCAGCGCAAAAACCTCGGGGATTAGCAAGTAGGATTTTCATAAAATTCAACTATTCAGGGTAACTTCTATATAAAGTACACATATATCAATTCTTATGGCACCCTTCATTTGCTTCCAAAAGTACTTTACACGGGATCGTTGTTCCCAGGCTCTGCGTGGGAACGATAAAAAGTGTAAACTGGAAAAATGAAGGATGCCATTCTTATTGATTTATTTATTGCTTTTTACTTATGAATTTATCTAGTATTATCAATTTGTTAAATGCATACAAAAGTTGTTAAAATCAATAATTTTTAATATAATATTATCTTGTCATAATTCTGCAATCTACCTATGGCTAAATGGTATTGTGTAATCATTCAAGAGGCAAATTTTTGTGAATGCAGGAGAAATAATAGTAACAAAAGGCGAAAGGATGCAGATTAATTGGCGGGATTTGTATGCACACCCATTACCATATCAAGCTAACAGTACCTTTAATCGCATACTAATGCGCCTGTTATCTGCTATTGCGGAGACACGAATAATCCTTGTTTCTGGATTAGAAAATATAACTCCCAAACAAGACCCATTTATTTTGGCGTTAAATCATACCTCACGTCAAGAAGCTATACTTCTACCAACACTACTAGCATTTCACCGTGGTGGCAAATTAATACACTTTATTGCTGATTGGAATTATCGACTTATTCCTGGAGTTAATCTTATTTATAAACGTGGCGGGGTCATTACTGTAACTCACAAACCAGCTCGTCCAAGAATACTTGAGGTCTTTAAACCCTTATTTCACAATCCTAAATCATCAATGGAACAAGCGCGTCTGTGTTTAATCAATAAAAATTCTGTTGGAATATTTCCAGAAGGCACTGTAAATCGTGATCCCAAACAACTTTTACATGGCCAATATGGTGCCGCTCGTTTATCTATTGCGACTGGAGTGCCAGTAATACCTGGTGGAATTCGTCTCACTGCATCAGGTCGATCTTTAGAAGTACATATTGGAAGCCCCCAATTACCTCCAACAGGGAAGCTGGGACGAGCGGAACTTAAGGATTGGCATGCTCATATAATGGCCGGGATTGCCCGGCTATCCGATAAATGTTGGTCATACGGGAGTGATAGCCATGCAACATAAAGAGTCTTTGTCGGTAATTCGAGTCCAGGGTCAAGAAGATCGAGCACAAGTGGTTGCGGTATTACGTGCCATCTATCTTAAAGAAAAAGGTTGGGTTAATGATCCTACAGAACAGATTCCAGATCAAGATCTAGCGCGAGAAGATTTGTCTTGGTTCTTAGCATTTCGTAATAAGCAACCCATTGGAGTATTGCGAGTTCTTTATAATCCACCATTACAGCTTTATGCTAAATATGAATTAACAATGCTTGGAAAGGCTAACTCTATAGATGTAGATGCCTTTATTAGGAATAATCGTATTGCCGAGGTTGGCCGTTTTGCAGTACTAACTGAGGAGCGTAGTAGTATTTTGGCAGCCGCTGCTTTAATGCGAGCTGCTACTGAGGAGACTGTGGCACGGGGTTATACTCATTATATTACTGATGTTTTTGAAGATGATCCTCATAGCCCTTACGGATTTCATACTAGGGTAATGGGATTTATACCTGTGGCCACTCATACTCATGGAGAATTACGTAGTCGCAGTCGTCGCATAACATTGGTTTTAGATCTTAAGGCTGCCTATAAACGCTTAAAAACTAGAGGCCACTGGTTATTTAGATTTTTGACTGGTGGTTGGGATGAAAGGTTGCATCGACGCTTGGCTGTTCACAGTTAAATTTATATAAACGTAGGGTGCGCATTGCGCACCATAAAATTCTATATAAATTGATAGGTAGTAATGGACCCAATCTTTCTATGATCGAACATTCAGCCATTTCCCAATAGCTGGTGTTACATCCTTTTGCGCTTTTCTGGATACATAAATACCAATATGGCCACCTGGAAAAGCAAGTTCTGTATAATCAGCACTGCTTGTTTTATTTTTAAGAGCTTGCGAAGCAACTGGAGGTACTAAATGATCCTGTAATGCATAAATATTAAGTACCGGACAAGTAATATTTTTCAGAGCTATCTCATGTTCTCCTATCGTCAATGTACCTAAGATTAACTTGTTATTTTGATAAAAATCCTGGATAAATTGTCGAAAGGTTTCGCCTGCTTGATCTGGACTATCAAAGATCCATTTTTCCATCCGCAAAAAATTCTGTACTTTAGATTCATCATCTAATAGATCTACCATATTGATATATTTTTGGCCAGTGAGACTAAATGGTTTTAACGACAAGAAAGTCCAATTTAATAACTCGCCTGGTACATTACCCATGGTATCTACACACATATTGACATCCATATGTTGCACCCAGGCGGATAACATATCTTGAGGAGTTTTAAAATCTACTGGTGTCACCATAGTAACCAGATTTTTTACTTTACTGCCATGTAACGCTGTGTAACAGAGACTCAAAGTACCACCTTGGCAGATTCCTAATATATTAAGGCTTGGTAGGTTATGGGTATGGCAAATATAATCAACACATCGATCTATGTAGCCATTGATATAGTCATCTAAGGTTATGGAATGATCTGCTTGATCTGGATAGCCCCAATCTATTAAGTATACATCTTGTCCAGTGGCTAATAATCCTTTAACAGTCGATCTATCTTCTTGGAGATCAGTCATGTAAGGACGATTTACTAAGGCATACACTATTAATAGTGGGATTTGTTTCTTTGGTACATCTGGTAGAGCATGATATCTATATAGTACCAATTTATCTTCTTTGTATACAGCTTCTTTAGGACTTACTCCTGTATCAATGGGTTTGGCATTAAGCAAATTTTCCATGCCTTTGCTTAATTTTTGGCTAAAATCTAGCATTTCAGCACTGAGTTTGTCAGGACGAATATTTATAGGTAACACAATAGAATTCCTATGCTCAATTTAGTTACTAATCACAGCAGTAGCTGCATTATCCGTATCTATATTAGTATGCTTAATATTTAAAGTTGCAACTAATTCCCGTAAAGTTTCTAAATCATGGCGCAATGCTTTATTTTCACGGCGTGTTTCTTGAAGCCGATCTTGCAAAGTCCGCAACTCTGCACGAGTAGGCATATTCAGCGTTCCTAACGATTCGTCTACAATAGTAGTCATCCGATGTTTGAATGCCATAAGCGAATTAATCAATCGTCCATACAGCATTGCATATTCAGGAGTCATTACTTGTTCTGCGTAAATATCCTCACAACAACTAACCCAAAGATCATAAAGTTCTCGCGCACTTTCAATAGTTGAACCTTTAGTGCTTAATTCACTCAAACGTAGCCGCATGCGTTCTGCTGATTTGATGCCTAAGCTAGAAAAAAACTGCATATAATCACGTAATGTACTTTGATATTGCAAACCTTGGCGCAACAAATCCTGGTATTGAGTTTGTTCTTCTCTAGTATAGCCCAAACCAGGAGCACTTAATACTTGTTGTAATTTATCTTTAACCTGCTCATGAGGTATATTAAATAGCGCATCTCCAGGTACTAAAGCCAGCGAAGATACGATGCGTTGCCAATTATCAAACGGTAATTCCCAAAAAGCTAACATCCGTCGCATAACCTCGGTTTGCTCATTCGAATTGGCTATGAATCCAGTAAATGGATTAGCAAAGGTCTTTTGTACTGTGTCTAACCAGTCTTCCATGTTGCCACTAGTACTATTAGAGTTGGCGTTACGAAAAAATTCGTCTGTGAGGCGCATAAACAGCTTGCTTTGGTCTAGGAGCTTATCCATAAGGACTTTGGAAACATCGGGCGCATTAACAGTCAATGCTTGTCGCCAATAATCTAAGGCTCCTTCCCATGCTAAAGTCCCCGGATTTTTTTGGTTCATAGCTTTAAGCCCCATATCGGTCCAGGTTTGCCAATACTTACGCTGTAGTTCCATCCAATCAGTGTTTCCAAAAGGGGTATCCATCATGTTTCGAGTTTCTCTATTTTTTAAGGCTTCGATAGCGTATTAAATGATTTAACTACTCTACGTGGGCAGTACCAGGCGTACGCATTTTTTCATGCAAAAAATCTGCAAACTTCTTATCCTGTTCAGCAGTATGAAACAAAAACCACTTTATTAAAAATTCAAGAAGTTCTTTAGCTTCCTCCATAGTACGATTTAAAGCCAAATGTGCCTGTTTTACTGATAAATCTTGGAGTAGTTTATGATGGAGCATTTGGTGTTCATCTAATAGTGGGTATTCACTAACCAGCATCATATTTTCTTCACTTATAAAATGAAATTTAACATAGGCATTAAGTTCCAACGCCAGTCTAGTACCATAATCAAAATTATCAGTTTTCTCTAATTGTTTTGAAAGTCGATTAATTAGATTTAGAAAATAACGATGTTGAAAATCAATATCTTCAACATTGAGTTGATATTTTGGTTCCCAATTTAATAATTTACTCACGTTATGAGCCTACTTAATATTTGAATATTTATTTCTATATACATTATAATCCCACCACCAAGCTATATCGTAAGTCATTAATCTACGGTATAAGGAAACTTAGTGTTTTAAAGAAAGTGATAGGTGGTGAGCATTATAACACAGGGTTCGCCTATTTAAAATTAAGTTCAGTAAAATATAACTTGATTATTCAATTTTCTGATTCTAACGCTTTCTATATCATATAACTATTTGATAATGACAGATAAAATTATAAACCAAAGCAACATATATTGAAAAGAATGAGTTGTAATTATGTTTTTATAACCTGTATACTGCTTTTTTCTAGCGACAACCATGCCATAAGTTCGCTTAAAGCCGTCGTATTAACTAAGGCTTCGATATTATGTGCCATTGCTAACTGTTGTATTTTTAATAATATATCTTGTAATGGCCAAGTATTTAGAGCTACTGATAGATCTGAGAGAGCTGATAGATCTGACAGATCTATAGAAGTGTCCATTGCAAAATCTAATAAGCACCTCCACATACGTTGGAGTACAGTTCTAATACCAGTTTCTGATGGTTTTTCTCTAAGTACATGTACCAATAAATCAGCTAAATCATTAGGTTTTATCGTTCCTTTGGCAACAGCATGCCCTAGCTCTTTATAAATTTCCTGATTTCGTGCCATAACAGAATATTTATGTTGATTCCAAAGTTGCTGGTAATTTTTAGGTAATGCTATTCTACCATATGTTTTATTAGTATACTTTTCTTTAAGCAAGTTAAATTGTTGAAATGGGGGATCAATATATAAATATGGCCATTTGCCTTTATTCATGGAATCTGTAAGTATTACTGGTGATTTCTCTGTATAGCCTCTTATGGCCATCTCGCAGGCTAACTTTTGGTGCCGCATCTTAAGTGCCCAGCTATAGTCCATCCATCTTATAGTTTCTGGATGTTTAGAATAGCCTGTTTTGTTATTTATTATGATCGATACAACTCCATGTAATTCTCGATGTTCACCAAGCAAGCTCTGTCTGTTTAAATAGGCTGGATTGATATCCCATATTCTCATAAATGCTCTGTTATCAATTGTACTTAAGGTTGTTAAAAAAGCATCCTTCATTTGCTTGCCCAAAGTACTTTACACGGATCGTTCCCACGCTCTGCATGGAAACGATACTTCAAAGTATAAACTGAAAATGAAGGATGCCGATTATGTTTTATTTTAAGTTTTACTGCAGTTTGACTAACTAGTTAACCCAAGCTGCTCACGTAATTTTTGGCGTTGCTCTTCAGAAAGCAATGCTATATTGGGATCAGGGCCGCGACGCAATAAATATAATCCCAGACGATCCATCCAGGCATCATTGATTTTAGTTGGATGTATACGATTGCGTAACGTATTAAAACCTTCTAAATTAGCAGTAATCATATAAATCATCATATTGTTAATATCAGCAATAAACTGTATACTGATAGGAACTTTTAACGTAAACTCAAAACCAATGCTTGCAATGGCTCCAGAAGCACTACGCATCGGCCATTCACTAAATGGCAGGTGTATTTGATTGAATAGATCGCGTATTTTTTGTGCTGATGGCTCATCTTTTACTGAATTACGTTGCATCTGTTTGACAGCTACGGCATTACATACAAACTTTATATTTGTTGGTCTATTAGAGCTATCTATTTGTACAGCATAATCTTGGGCTAATGTATTGATAGATCCAATATTTGGAATTTCGTAAGATGCTGCTATTTCTGGCTGGATAACGTCCAGGTGCTCTTTGAGTTCGCTAAGATATTTAAATAAGCTTTTTAGAGCTGGTTTGGTATGTTCCTCATAAAATAGTTTTCTTTGGGCTTCTGGAGTTGTAGCAGTTTTGCCTTCAACTTTAATCTGGTTGGCCTTTTGTCTAAGTTCTTTTATTAATGACATAACAACAGCTATTCCTAAGTAGGTTGGGTTGACAGCCTCATCGTTAACCCAACATCAAAAAACATTTTGTGGTTAATGTAAAATAAGAATGTCTTTTAATTTAGTTTTAAGTTAAGTGGATTTTGTGGGTCTACTCCAGGCATAAAAGAAAGATTACGATTCTGGTTAGTTATTTGATAAATTAAACCCATCCAATTACCAACAATAGCTTCAGCCGTATCATGCCAAGTATTTTGTAGCCTTGGCACAATCAAAGCCTCTGGAAATTTTGGCAATGGCAGTTTAGCCTCTTTAGCTGCTAATAGATAACCTCGATATTCATCTAAAATTGCTTGATCACGCTTAAGTAAATAATGATTTGGAAATGGCGGATGCTGTTTGATTTGGTCTTGAATAAAGTGCCTTAATTCTCGTTTATACTCTTTAAGCAAACTTATAGTGTCATATTCTGGATGCCCTTGAAAAAACACGATACGAAAACCATCAGGACTCACCGCAAGATGCACTCCTACCTCGTCACTACAGGCTAAGACCTTAGCTCCAGCCGCCTCAAATTGCGCTTGCGATATATCATTCCAACGCGAATGTGGAACATAAAATTGGGAATTAACATCATTGACTAGCGGATGGGAACGATCACAAACCTGATGCAAAAATACGCCCCAACGCTTGTATTTTTGTAAGATTCGACGCTGTTGATAGCGAGATTCTAATACAGCATGAGTTGCCAGGCATGAACATAGAGTTGAGGTAACATTTTCATAAGCCCAAGTGATGACTCGATTTAAAGGTTCCCAA
Organism: Candidatus Achromatium palustre; assembly: GCA_001044195.1. GTDB lineage: Bacteria > Pseudomonadota > Gammaproteobacteria > Chromatiales > Chromatiaceae > Achromatium > Achromatium palustre. Next base: position 1,667 of record LFCU01000134.1, on the reverse strand, counting down.
AATGGCTCCATAGACAAGGCAGGATGTGTAACATTAGCTCCTGTAATGATCAGAGCATCTAGGCCAGTTTTACAAATCGTATCAAAACTTTCATAGTAATTGGCAATATAGGTCTGTGTTTCGGGGCTACGTGCTAATTCTGGTAAAGTAAATGGATGCATATAAAACTGAGCTATCGCATTGCTTTCACCTACTAAGCGAAAAAACTGTCGCTCTGTTGCTCGAATAGCCTTATCGGGCATCATATTTAATAGCCCAATATGCAGTTCCCGAATATCTTGGCGACGTGCATATTCAGGGTTAAGAATAGTTTGGCCTTCTTTACGAAGGCGTTCAAAAGACGGAAGATTGTTGTGAGCAACTAAAGGCATAATTGCAATTCTTCTCTATGCAGATAGTTCTGAATTATGGCGGCTAATAGCGGTCTCTATTAGGGTATTGAAAGCTGCTTCATTCCTAACCGCTGCTACTTCTTGGGAGGTTACAGTATAACCATAGGGTTTAGCAATGGACTCATAGCGAGGTATCCTAGACTTAAATAAATAAGGGAAGATCCAGCTTGTAAAGGCATCAGGATCCATTTCAGCCGCAAATCTAAATCCCATTTCTTTTAGGTAAAGTGTGAGGTGGGCATCCAAAAACTCGGGCCTATAGTAAAGTGGCTTAGGATCACTTTGCGCACGTTGGATAAGTTTGTCCTCTTCTGTATCAGAGGTTACTTGGATATATAAGATCAGGGTGTGTTTGGCTAATAATTCTATTACTGATGGCGACTCTAGTTCGCATAAACTACCTCCTACATCGTTTACAAAATGTTGATAGCCATAAATTTCTTTGGCTTTTTTGATAAATTCTGGCACATCACGCATGGCATTGATTTCGCAACGTCGATATAGAGCTTGGCGACGTTTAAACTCTGCTATAGGCAAGCCATCTTGTTCTGGATTACCAAGTTTGCCAATAAAGCTTAAGACCGGGCCAAGATCATCTATCTTGATATTGTTGCTGATATGAATCCAATCCCTGCGTAAGAGATCGCGCAAGAATGGTATTTGCATGGCTTGTTGTTTAATTTGATCTAGTATTGGTTCATTTAAATAGCGAGTCCCAATACGATAGTCACCAGAGTAGTGGAACCATTGGTGGCGACGTAGCATAGTAGAGAGATAGGTTTTGCCTACTCCAGACATACCAAGTAGGGTGATGCTTTTATGGACCCAGTTGCGATATTTTTCAACAGTGAATTTCATAAGAAATAGGGTGATGGTTTTATAGATGCTATTATCCTTAAGCCTAATAGCACAAAAGTTAAATTACAAGAAGCATTAACACTCAATGTTCAAAAGTTAGAAAATGCTTATATACTTAAATATCTTGGAATTACATATTTTAATTAGGTTTTTACTTGATTAGCTCTACGCAATGTTTTATACGTTATATCTAGGGTGTTCATTCTGGCGCATTATGTAGGAGTAAGCTTCATGCAGTTATAGGATGCGCTGAGGCACGAAGCGCATCCTATTTATAAACAACTGATAGCGATAATAACTGCTATAATTAATATACAACTCAAAAAAATCAATATTACTCGACTATCCAGTTTTTTGGACTGGATAAATTTGTAGGGCGGGAGAGCGAAGCGATCCCGCCTTCTATATAAATTTACT
>LFCU01000260.1 GCA_001044195.1 Candidatus Achromatium palustre | reverse complement strand
TTAAGATTAGGGAACGTCTGTATCAGGCTAATCTCAATGATGCCCAGGCAGCACGAGATCTTGCAGTCTCTTATGATAAATTAGCTAGAATATCTGAAGGCAAAGATGCTCAAAAATGGTGGAATCGCTGTTATCAGCAGTGGCATAAGATGGATCAAGAAGGCAGATTAGCACCAAGTGATCGACAGTATATGGAATATGCTGCCCAACAAGCTGGCCATACATCAGTACAAGATAAGCAAGAAACAGATGAGGACCAAAATCAGCAATCTGATCTAGAACCTCTAAAACCCTGTAGCTGGGATGAAAAATTTCCAATTTCCATTCAGTTACCAACACATAATCTCCAACTTGATGAAGCGAGATTCCTACGACTTTTAGCCAGTTCCCTCAGCCTGGATAAAAATGAAAAACGTCGTGTTCTGGAAAGTATCCCTACGCTGATTCAAGAGCAAATAGATCAACTGATTGCAGTTTTTGAGGACGAACGGCGCAAATTCAATGAGTTACAAGAAGAACATCCTGATGATTTCAAAATACTGCTAACTCAGCAGCAAACAGAGTGGAAAGAACTGCAACAGGAATTTAGCCAAGACTTACCACCAGTTCCAGAACCAGAAATTGCAGCAGCAACAGAGATTGAAACTAAACCACCTCTATTTGCAGTCAAACCCTGGACTACACCGGAACCAGAGACCAATATCCCTAAATTTACCCCAAAACCAGGAAAACCACCATTATTTGCGGTAAAACCCTGGACCACACCGGAAGAAGATGCGGCAACGTTGGAAACCAAAAAACCAGCACCAACAATGCTGGAACAAAATACGCCAATGGTTAATATCTCGCCAACGGAACCTACTGACAACAAGGCTAAATACACTGGCCTTAAGCTTATTGGCATCTTGGTGCTATGCGGCATTGCTGGGATAATTTGGTATTATTTTCTGTAACATATAGCTGATAGCTATTCTAAAAGACAAAAGAAGCGCATCGTTTACGATAAATTGATGCGCTTCATTTTGTATGATGTACCAAGTATCAATTTGATTGACTTGTTATACTTTAAGCATTATGGTTGTACGTACTATTTGTACAACTTTAAGCATTTCTATTACTTAAGTGTTTTATGGAAACAATAAATATCAGCGATCTTAGATCTAATTTATTAATGTACTTAGAAAAAGCAAATTCTGGTCAGCAAATTTCTGTGACTACTAATGGTAGATTAATTGCAACAATAACACCGCCAATCAGCCAGAAAGAGCTTGCTAAAAAGCAGCTACAAGAACTAGCTAAAACTGCTAAAATACATGATGTTACAAGTCCAATTGATGAACCTTGGGATGCGCTTTCGTGATATTGTTGGATACTTGCATCGTAATTTGGGATGCTCTTAAACAAGATAAAATTACCCAAAAAGCATTAGACACTATTAACAAAGCAGATGAACACAATGCTCTAATTATCTCGGATATAACATTGTGGGAAATTTCATTGCTTATCAAGAAAAAGCGCATTGAGGTTACTACAAACGCCGCACATTTTCTTAATTTATACCTTCAATCACGCAGCATTAGCGTTGTTGCAATCACCGCAGAAATAGCAGAACTTTCAACAAACTTTGGCACAGAAATTAATAACGATCCAGCAGATCGAATAATTGCTGCAACATCAATTATTCATAACGCTCAACTTGTAACAGCGGATCAAAATCTAAGGAATTGCCAATTGATTGATACTATTTGGTGAAGCTAGATAGGATGTGCTTCGGACCTCAGCGCATCACAATGCAAAAAACTGGAGATGAATTATAATCTTCTTGATATTCCATTTTAGACAGATTGTTTGACAATTCCACGTGGACAAGATAAGGCTGTGATGGCTGTGATTACCCTAACTGGTTGCTTTCATTTGTTGCAGTTTATCTTGAATTTCTTGTTCACTAGGTAACTTAACTTTATATTCAGCGACAAAGATTTTGTTTTGTAACCCACCTAATGCGTAATGAACTTCTTCACGTCCTTTATTTTCACAGATAATTAGACCTATTGGTGGTTTTTCCCAAGCATACATTTTATTTTCACGATAATAATTAAGATATTTGTTCATCTGGCCTACATATTCACTTTTAAAACGACCTATTTTTAAGTCCACTAAAATAATGCAATGGATGCCTCTATGATACAATTCTATGTCAATTGCATGAATTTGCTGATCTATCACGATCTTACTTTGATGACCTGTAAGCGAAAAATCATGGCCAAATTCTAAAAGTAACTGTTGGATATTATGCAACAATCCTTCTTCTAAATCACGTTCATTATATCCTTCTTGTAAATCAAGAAATTCAAAATCATAGGTGGTCTTTACTAATTGTTGAGGATCGGTGGTTTGTGCTGGTAATGAAGTTGTAATTGGTAACAGATTATCTTATTCTTTGCCTTGGTATAATTTGGCTTTTATCTCTTTCCGTAATCTATGTAAGCTCCATTGATTTTGTATAGTCTGCATTTCATAAAACTTTCTTTCTTCAGGATCTTCTAAAGCAATCAACTCTTGATAGTGAGACCAGCTTAATTCTTTATTTAAAGACGAAGCAAAAGTATACGTTTTATAAAACTGGACCATACGATAAATTAATCGTTTTTGAAATCCAAGGTCTTTGGATAACTTTTCTACGACATGATTACCATAATTGGCACGTTCTTTATGTTTAAGTTCACTACGAGCAATACGTTCTCCTATTTGCCAATAAGTTTGGACACGTAATGTATCTATAACCTTATACGCCTGTAAATTAGCTTTTTCTAATAAGCTACGTATATCTTCAAAAATTTCTTCATAATCTTCTAGGGGATAAATGATTTCAGTTGCCTTTTTACGCACATTTATATTCCTGATTTATAGATAATTTTGATATTGTCGACGCAATATCAAATTGTGTCGATGGTGTCGACACAATTTCAACTACTCGAAAAATACAACTGTATCAACAAATTTATCAAATAACTCGTAAAATGGGTAGCGAGATAGGATGCGCTGAGGCACGAAGCGCATCATAATGCAAAAAACGGAAGATCAATTATTATCTTTTTTATGTTCTATCTCAAATGATGCGCTTCGTATCTCGGCGCATCCTATGACTGATCTTGTAAATATAGAAATTGGTGAAGCTCTAATAACTGAAGCCTGGCAATTACTTCAAAATGTTGCAGATCACGAAGTACAAGCACAACTTATTGGAGTGGTGTTCCAGGTGTTAGAGACCTTAACTAACCAAGGCATTACCCTAAATGAACATCTTGCTGGATTATATGAGGAATTGCAGACACAACTTGGCAAGACAAAATAACCAACAAACACTGTGCTATGTATCAATAAGCCAGGTAGGGTTCGCACTATGCACCATCCCTTACAAAAAAGCTAGGTAGGGTGTGCACATTGCATATCTTCCCTCTTGAACATAATTATGGTGCGTACCCTACAAGCTACCTTGCTAATTAGCATACCTCCAATTTTCGATCTGAGATTTATATCCCATGTTTTGAATGCGTTGATAATGTTCAACATTACCTGTTGATAAAATAAGGTTATGTCGTATTGCAATGCCTGCAATCATTGGATCAGCACGACCAAGAGGTTGTCCCATCCTTTCTAAATTTGCATATATTCTACCAGCTATCTCTGCACTTTTAACATCTAATGTTAAAATCTCAATTTTTGGTATTTGCAATAGGAAACGTTGAATAAATTCCTCTCGTCTTACCTTATGCAACCCTTTTACGATCTCCATAACTGTAATACTTGAAATACAATAGATTTTAAAGTATTCAAAATATTGGGTTGCTTTAATAATAACATTTTGATTCTTTCCCTTAATAATTTCCGAAAATATATCTGTATCTAATAATGTTTTCTGCATAACTATATACGCAATATATTATTTTCAAGGGATCGCATTGCTGATTCTGTAATTTGATTGATAAGGTCATTTTCATCTGCAAATAATCCTAGGAAATTATCTTCTATTTTATCAAAAGGAGTTACTTCCATACTTTTAAGTTTTTCAATAATTTTTTCAGTTAGATCTATATTATTTATAAAATATTCAATATGTATATTTTGTGGAACTTTAATCGTTATTGTTCCCATACTACCTGCCTTTCGCAATAAGTGAGGTGGAGTTGATATCCGTATCATTATACACACGATAATATTTTAATACCGTAGGATGGGCATCTGGCCATCAAAAAATATTCTTTACTTCTCTAATATTCTAATATACCGTGCATGAGTAGCTAGGGATCTAGACCTGAAATCTGGCATTCAAAGCTCTGCCAGTTGCTACTTCTAATCATAATGAGCTTAATTGCTTTGAGGATTAAAATGAATAATTTATTACCTACTGAAGCCGTACAAGTAAAAGATGGCAAGCTAGTAACTACCAGCTTAGTAGTAGCTAAAGTATTTGGAAAAGAGCACAAGAATGTGCTGAGGGATGTTGAAGCTCTTGATTGCTCTGATAAATTTCGCAAGCTCAACTTTGAGCCGACGTTCAGAAACGTTCCAGGTCCTAATAATTCTATACGTCAAGAACGTTATTTTGAGGTAACCAGAGACGGCTTTACCTTCCTGGCTAGGGCTATCGTGGCAAAAAATCTGCGCAATCAACTAAATACATGGATTAAATTATATGACTATTAATATAGCAACCACCCATAAACATCCTATTTTTGGCGATTTAACAGTAATTACTATGGAGAATGATACCCCATGGCTTATTGCTAAAGAAGTAGCAGAAAAGCTAGGATATGCATCTACTCAAAAATTGACTGACATTCTTGATGAAGATGAAGTTAGATCAACCTCTAAGGTTGATCTAAGTAAAATCAAAGATTTAAATATAGAAATTAACCCTAGAGGAATGAGTCTTATTAATGAATCTGGTCTTTATCATGCCTGTTTTAAGTCTCATAAAAAAGAAGCTACAGGATTTAGAAAATGGGTAACTAGCGAGGTTCTCCCTTCCCTTCGCAAAACTGGTAAATATGAGGTACCTAAAAAATCTGAAACACATATAGAAGCAGAGCCTCTCCTCAATAAACCATACATGATTACGATTCAGGATATTAACTTCCTGACTTATATAGAAACAAGGCAAATCCGCAAGAACTTAGAAGGCGAAGTTAAATACTACACCAAAGCGGAAACTGGCGAATCTGGCATCAATTTTCAAAGCCTAGCCAATGCTTGTGGTGGCGTGAGTGCCAAGACACTTAGAGACGTTCTTGCTAAATATGCGGATCCATATCTTACTGAGGACATTGTAAAAGACCAGTTTTGTGAATCAGTAATTCATTATTTCGCCTTTGAAGCCCCACAAAAAAAGACCAAAGCTAAGGAATTACATCGCGATTTTTCCTACTATGGAATTAAAACCTTTATTCAAAAGAAGACTGACTATCCAGCGCAACTAGCTCTAAATCATGATGATAGCCTTGAGCTTTCCATCGAAGCAAAACTGCAACAAGAAAACAAAATATTACAACTGGAATTAGCAACAAAAAACACCCGCCTAGAAGAATTAGCTGCTGAAAATCATAACCTAAAATACCAACCACGACTAGAGAAGACCTACCAATCTCGTGTCCAAGAAATTATGGGTGGCCAACGTGAGATTTACCTATCCCATCCGCTACCAGGCCGTGTGGATCTTATCACTAATCAATGTGTAGTCGAAATCAAAAAGTTAGAAAACTTTTCCCATGCATTTGGCCAATTATTGCATTACAAAGCCAAACTACAGGGAACAGAACACGAACAAAAAACCTATGTCGTATATCTATTTGGTAAGGTAACTGAAGATGAAAAACAGGTATTAGAAAAAATGGCTGACCTAGCCCAATTCCAACTTATAATCGATAAAGAAATCAAAGATTTCATGGATGAAGATGAACTAACGACACGAGATAAATTACGTATGGTGATTAAATAGCAAGGTAGGGCGCAAAACCTGCGGGCATTGCGCCATTTAACATAAAATCGTAACTTCTCAATAAATAATGGCAAGCTCCCTTGAAAAAAATTAAATGGTCTATACTATGGATACCCAAAAAACAAATCAATCAGACACCAAAGAACCTACCACGTTTGTGGAATGGGCATGGCTTATGCTTAGGCAATTATGGGATATCATCGAAAATTCTTTCCCAATAATATTAAGCCAACAAGAAGAAATACAACGGCTGCGTGACGAAAATGCAGTTCTTAAAGGCGAAAAAGCCAAACCTGTGTTTAAACCTAGTGGCATGGAAGAAAAAACCAAAATCATAAAAGGCTCTGCTGATCGTGAAAATAAAAAACCTCCAAAGCGTCCTGGATCAGCCAAAAAGCATAAAACACAAGCGTTGACCATTTATAACGAAATTTCAATTAAACCCAAGCAGCCTATTCCTGAAGGCTCAAGATTCAAAGGCTATCGAGACGTTGTCATTCAAGACATAATAATTCAACCCAACAATACCCCCTATCGCTTGGAAATATGGCAGACTCCTACAGGCGAATACCTATGCGGCGAACTTCCACAACATCTCAAAGGCAGTCATTTTGGTCCAACTTTAAAAAGCTTTATTCTATATCAATATTACCAAGTTACACAGCCCTTGCTGCATGAACAATTACAAGAATTCGGAGTAGACATTTCAAAAGGGCAAGTCAGTGCTATACTTAGCCAAAACAACGAACATTTTTTTTTAGAAAAAGATCAAATTCTGCAAACTGGTTTATCTATTAGCAACTGGATTAACGTTGACGATACTGGAGCACGTCATCAAGGCAAAAACGGATACACCACCCACATCGGCAATGACTTTTTCGCGTGGTTTTCGACTACCTACAGCAAAAGTAGGATCAATTTTCTAGAATTATTACAAGCCGACAAACCTTGTTACAGCATCAACCAGTATGCTTTAGCTTATCTTGAATCCCCCAAATTACCCCAAAAACCTTTGCAATTTATTAAAAATAATCCACTAGCAAAAACCACTGAATCTCAACAATGGAATCAATATTTAGACACATTGGGCATAAAAACCCCAAAACATAGAGCTATTGCCACGGAAGGCGCATTGCTAGGTGGCTTAATAGATTCGGGATTTTCCTTAGATATGGCGATTGTAAGCGATGGTGCAGGACAATTTGCTATTTTGCGACATGCCCTTTGCTGGGTACACGCAGAACGCCTTGTACACAAACTGATTCCCTTCGATGAGGCTCAACGTGAAGACCAACAAAAGGTACGGGACGAAATTTGGTGTTTATATAAAGATTTGAAAATTTATAAGGAAACTCCAGATCCAGAGATTATACCTGTTTTAACGACCCGTTTTGACGAGATTTTTACTCAACAAACTAGCTTTGAAACCTTGAATCAACTGTTACAGGGTTTACATGCCCATAAAGACAAACTTTTGTTGGTGCTGCAACATTCCGACATTCCATTAGACATTATTCGAAACCTCCGTTCAGCTCAATAAGCATAAGGCGATAATTAGGGTTTCGAATAATGTCTATTAAAGATCTCTTCAGGCCGTTGTATTCTATATTCTTTAGAATCATAAAACGCTTCTAATTGTATGCGTATTTCTGCCATAACCTGTCTTTAATAAAATACAAAAAATTTACCATATTGAACTAACTCATTTTATATATTATAATTATGCATATAGTGATTTAATTTTTTTACATTTTTAGATTTTTAATCTTTTTATTATTTAATTATATTATTTAATTGCATTTAGGTATTGTTAATTGTAATATATTATAGATAGTATAACCTTATGAAAAATGAGAGACACTTAAAAGATATGACAAATGATACTTCACCATTTTATGCCTTTTTGATTTTAATTGGTGCCCTATTTATCGGCTTCATTGCAGGTGGCACAGCACAAATTGCAGCAGCTACCTTTACTATTAAAACCTCATTAGTACCCAAAGAATTATTACAAGCTATTGATACTGTATACAAACAAGAAACTGCTAAAGCAGAAGCCCCTCAAATAGTGCAACAACCCAAGGTACGTAAATTGCGATCAGCTAAATCAGCCGTGAATGATGAACCTTGGGGATTAGATGTTAAGCGTTCTCTATTTGTGGGAGCCAGTAGTTTGGTTGGCATCATGGCTTTTAACTACATAACAAGTGGTTCTGTTATGGGAAGTATAGCGGCTATTCCTACGGCTACTGGGATGGGTACACAGGTTGCCGTAGCGGAGAGTTCTGCTGTTACAGCGGTGGGTGTTTATGGTATACTAAGTGCATTGTTTGGAGCAGTCATTGGCAACAATCTATATAATTCAATACAACAAGATGCTTCAGTACAGTTACCATAATAATTTTAGTAATGTAATATTCAAAAGCCACTCACCCTTTTATATTTGAGGGTGAGAAACACTGTTTGTATACGTTAATGGTGGCCACCACCTTGCATCTTACGATATTGTATATATAGGACAATAATGCCCAATACCCAAAAATTTAACAAATAAAGTGTCCAGAATACAGTGCATACTAAATAAACCGTAAACCAACTAGTCCATAATGCAATCCCCAAACTAGCTAACAAAGCCCGTATAGCTTCATTTAATTGCCAAAAACTAAGAGCAAGTAACACTATTAATAATGGCAAAATGACTACAATAAAGACTGCAAATAGCCCTTCGCTGCTTGGGACTTCACTTAATAGTCGCATTACAGCAAATGAATCATACATAAAAACATTAGAGCGTTCTAAAAGAAATTCAGGTAGATTGATATTCCAAGGGCCATCAACAAGTAGCATGCGTTCTAAATCAAAATAACTACTATCTAATTCCAAGCGCATAAGCAATAGCCCTGCTAAAATACCTTGAAAATGTGCAAGGGTTTTTAGTATAGGTACCTGAAAAAATTCGTGATAAACCACTTTGTGGAGTAACATTTTGCCAATATGGCTTACTATAAATGGAATGGCGATTACAACCGCCGCCTGGAAGATTATTAAAAAGAGTTTAAGCATTTCCGTATCGAGCAATTAGTTTGTGAATACCTAGTATTATCTTAAAGACTAAAATTAATCTTAAATTACCTTAAGACTTACCTAGAAGTACCTAATGAATTATTATTAATGCACAATTATATACTATTTGTATAATTTATATAACATGATTTACAATATTGTAAAACAAATACCTTAATCATGCTTTTTTATATTGATTTATAATTTTTCGACACTTAAAAGTTATATGGCTATTCATTGTAACATTTTTATACAGGGTAGGGTGTCCCGCGTTGCATGAATCTGGGAATTCAATTTCAGTTAGGTCAGCATCTTACTATCACACCGCAGTTGCAACAAGCAATTCGTCTATTGCAGCTATCAACTATAGAATTGCAGCATGAAGTGCAAGATTTGCTTGAATCTAATATTATGTTGGAGACTGAGGAGGAAGGACAGTTACGTGATGCTGAACAGGAGTCAGTATCAGATAATTTAGATAATCCGATAGATAATTCTATAGATAACCATATAGATGCCTCAACTAATTTAGCCAATCAAGACCAAACTGATAATAATGATCTCATATATGAGGAAGTAGCCCCCGAAGAACAACCACTAAATTTAGAAACTACAGATATAACTACAGAAAACACCAATGTACCTGAAGAATGGCAAATAGCTAATAATGATGGGATAGATACAGATTGGAACGATAGCCATAACGATTATAGCTATGATCAATATAATCTCAAAAATACTGGCCAACAAACCGAATACGATATCATAGCTCAAAGTTCTTATATGGATACATTGCGAGATTATGTAACTTGGCAACTTAATTTTATAACCCTCTCAGATCAAGAACAAATTATTGCTACAGCTATTATAGATTCCATAAATGACGATGGCTATTTGGCAAGTCCGGTGGAAGAAATTCTAATTGGCCTACAAAATTCTGGCAATCCAAAATTATCTATAGCGCAAATGCAGTCTGTATTATGCCGTATACAGAAGTTTGATCCACCAGGAGTAGCTGCACAAAATTTGCAAGAATGTATATACATACAATTAAACCAATTACCAAAAGAGACCCCGTTCCGTAAGCAGGCTATCGAAATATGCAAATCATATTTTGATCTATTTGCCTTGCAACCGCATACCATATTAAAAGAAGAAATAGGCATAACAGATACTGAACTTAAGGAAGTGATGCGATTAATACGGACCTTAAATCCCTATCCAGGAACTAAATTTAGCAAAACTTTAATCCAATACATAGTACCTGATATTATAGTTACTAAGCGTCATGGAGTTTGGCATGTTGAACTTAATGATGAGACCATCCCTCGCTTAAGAATAAATCCTGATTATGCTAAACTAGTACGTCGTGCTGATCGTAGTAATGACAATACTTGCCTTAAAAACCATTTGCAAGAGGCCCGTTGGCTTATTAAAAACTTAGCGAATAGAAATGAGACTTTGTTGCGTGTAGCCACTAAGATTGTTGAGTTACAACGGAATTTTTTTGAATACGGTTTAGAGGCGATGCGTCCTATGGTATTAAAAGATATAGCAGATGCGCTTTCTGTTCATGAGTCAACTGTCTCTAGGGTCACTAATCAAAAATATTTACATAGTCCTCGTGGAACTTATGAACTTAAGTTCTTTTTCCCAAGCTATGTACACACTAATAGTGGTGGCCAATGTTCTGCTACAACTATTAGAGCTTTAATTAAAAAGTTAATTGCAGAGGAACAACCAAATTCTCCTCTCAGCGACGAGATGTTATCTCGAAATCTTATGCAGCAAGGCATCCAAGTAGCCCGCCGCACAATTGCAAAATATCGGGAATCAATGGGAATTCAGGCTTCAAAGGCGCGTAAGCGTTTACTGTAACATATTTTTATAGATAAATAATTCTCACTGTAGGTGCGATTAACCTTAGTGTAATCTCACAAATAGTAATATATAGATGAACAATGCATAAAGGAGTCTATTAATGCAAATAAGCGTCACAGGCCACCATATTGAAATTACCAATGCCCTTAAGGACTATGTAAACACAAAATTTAAACGCTTAGAGCGCCATTTTGATCAATTAATCGATATTCATGTAGTTTTAGGTGTAGAAAAATTACGTCAAAAAGCTGAAGCCAGCATCCAACTGAATGGTGCCAAAGTATTTGCAGATGTCAGTCACGATGATATGTATGCTGCTATTGATGGTTTAATCGATAAGTTGGATCGTCAAGTGATCAAACATAAAGAAAAGAAGAATGATTATCGAGGTGCTCTAAAGAATGAGGCTGAAAACGAATCGATCTAGATCGGTGTAACTTAAAATAGTAGGGTGCGCATTGCGCACCTTAAAATAGTAGATTTCAAAAGAGATCGTAGGGTGCGCAGTGCCCACCCTACAAAGAAGAATTAAATTATATATAAAAATCCTGTTGCTATAACCCAACCAACAAAAATGTTACCTATCGATCTCATAACTTTAGAACGAATTGAACTACGCCTCAAAATTGCCAGCAAAAAAAGCCTATTACAAAAACTTGGAAAATTGCTTACCATTGGATCAACAAATTTATCTCCAGATCTAGTATTTGACCAATTATTAGCACGAGAACGCTTAGGCTCCACAGGATTAGGGCGTGGCATTGCATTACCTCATACACGTATCAAATCCTTAGACTGTGCCATAGGGGCTTTTGTACAATTACAAAAGGGAATAGCTTTCGATGCTATAGACAATCTCCCTGTGGATATAGCTTTTGCTCTGTTAGTTCCTCAAAATGCAACCGCAGCCCATTTGCAAATTCTAGCTAAATTGGCTAGTATTTTTGAAAACATAGAAATTTGTGATCAACTACGGAATATAGAAACAAAAGAACACATACTAGCAGTTTTTCAAAATACAAGGTTACCCAATTGATCTATCAACATATAGGATGGGTAAAGCCAAACAGCATATCTATTTTGTCGTTCCCACGCTCTGCGTCGGAACGATTCTTAATATTTTTATATATTATATCTATTATATATATCTATTATATCTATTATATATCTATTATATTTAATAAGTTATGAAATTAATTATAGTCACAGGACTTGCAGGATCGGGCAAAAGCGTCGCTTTACATACTCTTGAAGATTTAGGATATAATTGCATTGATAATTTGCCAATATTTTTAATTAAAAATCTAGTACAGTATCTTATTAAAAATAAACACCAATCTGTCATACGGGCTGCTGTTGGCATAGACGCTCGCAATAACATAGAAGAATTAAATGAATTATTACCCTTAATAACTACTATAAAAAATCAAGACACTGAATGTCAAATCATATTCCTTGATGCTCAAACGGAAAAAATTATCCAACGTTTTAGCGAAACACGACGTAAACATCCTTTAGATGGCAACGCAAGATCTTTAGCAGAAGCTATCCAACTAGAACGCAATATTCTAAAATCTATCCGCAATAAAGCAGATTTTTATATTGATACTACCTATACTAATATTCACCAATTACGCGACCAAATTAAGACACGTTTAGATTATATTGGCTCTAAAGCATCCATTATGCTGATGTCATTTGGTTTTAAACATGGTGTTCCTAAAGACGCAGATTTTGTATTTGATGTGCGTTGCCTACCAAATCCACATTGGCAACAGGAATTACGCCCTCTAACCGGACGCGATTTGCCAGTAATAAACTATCTTGAAAACTGTTCTGAAGTACATGCAATGCTAACTGATTTATGCTATTTTTTAGATCGATGGATTCCAGCATTAGAAGTAGATGGTCGTAGCTATCTTACTATTTCTATTGGCTGTACTGGTGGTCAACACCGTTCCGTTTATATAACTGAATCCTTAGGTAAGCATTTATTACAAAAGGGGCATTCTATTTTAATACGCCATCGTGAACTATCATTATAAAAGGATATAGTGTTATAGTATACTTTATTTAACGATTTTAATAAAACTTTGATTTACGTTTTAGTTGTATGTAAATATTGCATAATTAATCAAATTTAATTTTACTGAATAGATAATGTCATTGACAATTATTGTAATATATATTATCCCCCAAAAACTATAAATAACCATAAGAACAAGCTAGGCCAAATCCAATATGTATAAATAACCAAATCTTTAAGACACTTAAAAAATTTTACAGTGCTTTTAAATATACTTCGCAACTTTAAGCAACTAAATCTTTCAACATAATAAAATTGCAATTACACCGTGATTCGCAAAGACCTTACGATAATTAACAAACTAGGGCTACATGCTAGAGCAGCAGCTAAATTTATTGGTACTGCCAGCAGTTTTAGCAGCGATATTAAAGTGGAACATGTAGGCAAAAAAGTCAATGGCAAAAGCATTTTTGGAATAATGATGCTTGGAGCCAGCAAAGGTACTACTATCAGCCTGACGATAGATGGAGAAGACGAAATTCAAGCAATCGAAGCGTTAGAAACCCTTATTGCTAATCGTTTTGGAGAAGGCGAATGACCCTCGCATGCATTGGGATTGGTGTCTCTAGAGCCATCGCATTAGGTCCTGCATTCTTGATGAAAAGACATCCTATCGAAGTCACACCATCTTGGATAAAAGAACATGAAGTCGAAGCTGAAATTCAACGATTTCGCCAAGCACTAGAGGCCGCACGTCAAGAATTGCAACTAGTAAGAACACAAATACCCTCTAGTACCCCACCAGATATTGCTGATTTTATTGATGCACATCTCCTAATGCTAGAAGATGTAACTTTTACTGAAGCACCACTAGAGCTGATTCGTAACCAACTATATCGCGCCGAATGGGCATTACAAGTACGTAGAGATGCTATAGTAGAAGTCTTTGAATCCATGGATGATCCATATTTAAAAACTCGTAAGGATGATGTAAACCATGTAGTCATACAAATTCAAAAATGCTTAATGCGAGATGGCGATGAAGTGCATACTAGTCATGAAGATATAACAGGCCACGTCATCATAGCTCAAGATCTAAGCCCAGCGGATACTATTTTATTACGCTATCGAGGTGTTGCTGCATTTGTAACCGAATTTGGGGGACCTTTATCCCATACCGCCATCTTAGCTCGCAGTATTGGAATTCCAGCAGTACTGGGACTGCGTAATGCAACCCAATATTTGCAACATGGTGAAATGTTAGTAGTAGATGGAGAACAAGGAGTTGTATTAGCAAGTTTAGATGCAACCATACTCGAAGCGTATCATAAACGTCTTGGCGTGTATCAGATTCATAAAGAAGGGCAACGTCGTTTAGCCAGTAAACCCTCCCAAAGTCTTGACAAAGTACCAATAAAATTATTTGCCAATATAGAATTGCCAGAAGATATCTACCAAGCTATTGCTTATGGAGCTGCAGGAGTCGGACTCTATAGAACTGAATTTATGTACATGAACCGAGGTGCAGTCAATCCAGATGAAGAAGAACATCTCGAAGCTTACCTCAAAGTAGTGCGAGGCCTTAATGGTATTCCAGTAACTATTCGTACCCTAGATTTGGGAGCCGATAAACAGATTATAAATCGTGATGGTCTATATTATCCTCCAGCTTGCAATCCAGCATTAGGATTACGCGCTATTCGTTTATGCCTAAAAGAGCCGGAATTATTTAAGCCGCAAATTAGAGCGATATTAAGAGCGGCAGCTTATGGGCCAGTACGGCTTATGGTGCCTATGCTATCAAATTTAAATGAAATTTTCGCAATTCGCCAAATAATAGAAGAGGCTAAACAGGAGCTACATCGTGATGGATTACGCTTTAATGCTGATATTCCCTTTGGTGGTATGATTGAAGTACCTTCAGCGGCACTATGTGCCTATCAGTTTGCCAAGCATCTAGATTTTCTTTCTATAGGCACTAATGATTTGATTCAATATACTCTGGCTATTGATCGAGTGGACGAAGATGTCAATTATCTTTTTGATCCATTACATCCTGCAGTCTTAAAATTGATTCGTATGACTATTGTTGCAGGGCAACGCTGCAATATCCCAGTAACGATGTGTGGCGAAATGGCTGGCGAACCTCGCTACACTCGAATTCTACTTGGCTTAGGATTGCGTAGGTTTAGTATGGAATCTAATTCTATATTAGACGTAAAAGAAATGATATGCAATAGTGATATTAGCTATTTAACTCGTACCATAAAGTCAATGCGTAGCCATATTGCACAAGGTGATACTGAGGTTATTTTAGAAGCATTAAATCAGAGTCCCATTCCACCATAAAAACTCCAATCTTTACGAGTTATGCGGCTAAATTTCTGATTCTACCGCTTTCTGTGGGTAATAATATCCTACGTGTAATTAGCTTTATAAGTATTGATAGTATACACTTATCATACTTTTCTTGGCCATAAGTTACTTTTGTTCATAATTTTATATAGTATTATAAATAAAATAGTTATATGTCCACAAAAAGCGGTAGAATCAGGAAATTATGCGACATTTTATTTGTGTTGGAATTCGCAAACTCATCCCAACCTACGTCTTTTTTACTATTGCACTGTTACCATTTAGGACATTAACATTATGTACCAAGAACTTTTTCAATGTTTTGAGAATGTAAAAAACTTAGGTGGCAAAGCTTGGGAACATGCTGCAACGCTGGATATGCTAAAAGACAGTAAGATACAAGATTGTTCTATTCATTGCTTTCATTACCAACAAATGTTTGAGTGCTTTTTTAAGCATATTTTAGAAACCAAAAGTAAATTTGGTGCTTATTCTAAAACCCATAAACTTAATAGACTATTAGAAGAAGTTATTGCTAACACTGCATTTAAAACTGATAAATCATCCTATAGAGCCGATTTAATTGCTATTACAGTATGTGCTGAAGAATATAGGTATAATTTTGATATAGATTGTCAAGGATATCTGGAAAGTGTTGCTGTTTGTGATAACTTAATAAAAGAATTAAGTTCCTTTGTAGCGTAGCTAGTAGGGCGGGAGAGAGCGAAGAGATCCCGCCTTTTTTTAAATTTTATTCCATCTCATAATCTATTTGCTACCCAATTTGAAGGATAAATTCCATTTCGCATATATTTATGAAAGCTGGAATAAGGCCATTACATGGCCATGTTTGACTGGATTGTAGTGAATATAATCAATATGACGTTCCAAATCCATTTTATCACGTATGTGTTCCCAAAAACGCCGTTGCCAAATACCCCGCTACGACGTTCAGAAAGTCTTTCACCTTTAGGAATTTTAGCAGAAAATCTAGATTTAATAGTGTATCAACGTTTAGAAAAATCGCTATCATTAGCAGAAAGGATCCAAATGCAATGAATATGATCAGGCAATACGACAACTGCATCAATTGTAAATGGATACCGTTGAATTACATCATAGAACACCTTACGTAAATCGTTGATATATTCGGTCAACAAACAACGTTGCCGTTCCAGCAATGTAACAGTAAAGAAAAATGTCCCACCAGGCACGAAAGCACGAATATAATTAGGCATTATTGCAAAGTGGCAAATTTATATAAAAGGCGGCGGGATCGCTTCGCTCTCCCGCCCTACATCCAAAGATTCACCGTAAAAGTTCATCCCGCCGTACGCGGTTAAAAGGATTAACGTCTGCAACCAATACGTTGGGTACGAATCCAGTTTCTACGACCACGCTTCCTACATCTCTGCATCCGTTTAAGATACTTACGACGACAGGACCAGTTATCCCAAGTTCTCTGTACCTCGTGGCGTAGCATAGAAGTAGCTTCACTGCAAGACTCGCCTTGTCCAACAACTAATTTCGATCCTGCCATTGTAAAGGTTGAGAAAGCAAGTAATACGACAAAAATTAGCTTCCGCATATTTTTTCATTCCAAGGTTAATATTTTAAGATTATCATAAATATGTTAAATTCTTATACAACTATGTCAACCAACAATAACCGATATTTTTATCGGTAGGAATGATAAAAATGTCGATACATGAAAAGATACGTTCTATTAGAGAGGATAAGCGTTTAACTCAGGAGCAGGTTGCTGAAAAGTTGGGGATGTCTACAAATGGTTATGGTGATATTGAGCGTGGTGATACGGATATAAAGTTATCGAAATTGGCAAAGCTTGCCAAAATTTTTGAAATACAATTGCCTGAATTAGTTGATTTAAGTGAAAGAGGCAATTTAAATGTAAATTTTAATACTGATAATCAGAAAAAATTTTATACTGAATCGACGGCTGCTGAATTGGAAAAGCAATTGTTAATAAATGAATTACAACAAAAGGAGATGACATTAAAAGACAAGGAATTGAATATGCTGCAACAAAAAATAACTGATTTACAAAAAATTATTTATCTTTATGAAAATAGATCTTCTTAAATTATTATTAAAAACACTATGAATTTCATCAACATACTTGAAGCGAAAACTAATTTTATCAATTTTATAGCTCGTAACTCGTAGGGCGGGAGAGCGAAGCTGGATAGCCGATAATCCAGCCAAGTGATGATACACACTGCCCACCTTTCTTTTTGAAAATTAAATAATGAAAAAAGCGACATTTAAAGGCTGGACCTTAACCACACTAGAAAAAGCTTTTGCTGTGCGCCAAATATGGGATGCCGAGTTAATGACCACCTGGCAAACAATGACGGTTGAACTCGATGCATTTGAGAAAAAAACTATCCTAAATCTGCAACGGCCATTGATTAAAGCTGGTAAATCATGGAATGAGACTGAACTAGAGAACAAATTCATCAGCCCCCTAATAATGACCGCCAATATTGATGATGATGAAATTGCCTATTTTTTAGAGCGTAATCTAACAGGCATTGTTGGCGATTATGAACTTTCAGGTACAGTTGATGGCATGATTGCCACTGGCTTTCGTGATCCGGATATTCCTTTATTCTGTATGCATGAATATAAGCTTAGTGTTGACAATCAAGGTTCACCAGATGCCCAAGCGTTAGCGGCAATGCTAGTAGCCAGGGAAATGAATAATAATTGTCGTCCGGTGTATGGGTTATATGTTGTCGGATTAATTTGGAATTTTATGTTGCTTCATGGCAATGAATATTGTATTACTAAAGATTATAAATCAGATGACGATGAAGTCTTTCGCATCTTTACGATGTTAAAAGCCTTAAAGATTATTATTAAAAATGAATTATAGCTAAATAGAGGAGGTATTGATTTGAGACAAAAATAAAAGTAGTTTCCGCAAAATGATCGTAAAGTTAAAATTAGCTAATTCTTGCTATCCTGATCTCTCTGTAGAACAGCAATATTTTGTGTTGGGTATCGAAGCGGATGATTATCGAATATAAATGGACATTCAAAAATTAGGTAATTCGCTTTCTGTTAGTAACTGATTTACAGTATGTAACTAGAGTTCTGGTTGAGCAGTCCCAACCGAACGGTCAACCTTTGTTGTTGACAACGTATCCGATCCACTTAATGTACAATACATGATGATTATTCTTAAGTCAAATACTTTGAATTATATTTTGCGTTTATTACCCATAATGTCCAATTATGGGTAACTTTGTCCAACTTTTAAATAGCAGTTATTCAATCAATTTTTGAATTGGCAACTCAATAATTCCTCTAGCACCTGCTGCATATAATTTAGGAATCAATATTCGTACCAAACGCTCTTCAACTACAGTAGTTACATCTACCCATTTTGCATCGGCAAGAGTAGAAATTGTCGGCGTAGATAAGGCTGGTAACAATCCTATAACAGCCTCAAGGCACTCTTTAGGCACATTCATAGCCAAAGATACACGAGTAGCTGCTGCGATAGCACCTTTTAATAATAGCACAACCTCTTCTATCTTAGCCTGCTTCCAAGGGGCTTTTAGAGACGTATCATTGGCAATAAATCTTGGAGTACTCTCTAATACGGTATGAATCACCTTAAGTTGATTAGCGCGTAGACTGGAACCTGTTTCTGTGACATCTACGATAGCATCGGCTAATAATGGCGGCTTGACTTCAGTCGCTCCCCAAGAAAATTCTACCTCTGCTGTTACATTATGTTGGGATAAAAAACGTTGGGTAAGCCCTACAGCTTCAGTAGCTATGCGCTTATCTTGCAGATCAGTGACTTGCTGAAATAGAGAATCTTCTTTAACAGCCATAACCCAACGCACAATGCCATAATTGGGCCACGGTGCTTTGAGATCAGCAATTTCTGTAATTTTAGCTCCAGTCTCTAAGATCCAGTCTAGGCCGGTGATGGCGCAATCTAGCACCCCTTGAGCTACGTAACGAGCCATTTCTTGAGGACGAATTAGAACGCATAAGATCTCAGGATCATCTATAGCTGGATAATAGGAACGTCCTGAGATCCGTAGATTAAATCCCGCCAGACCAAATAGTTTGCTGGTAGTTTCTTGTAAGCTGCCTTTGGGGATGCCAAGTCGTATTTGTGTAGTCTCAGTATTTGGGTTCATTTGGGTCAACTCTATTTATAAACTTCTTTAGGATCAAATATTTGTACTCCTACATCCTGTACTGTTGACGTGTCTATACGCCGAAAAAAGCAACTTTGTCTGCCAGTATGGCACGCAGCACCACCAATCTGTTCTACTTTCAATAATAAAGCGTCCCCATCACAGTCTAAATATATAGCCTTGATCTTTTGGATATTGCCACTTTCTTCGCCCTTATGCCATAGACGTTTGCGCGAGCGGCTCCAATACACAGCCTCTCCAATCTCAAGGGTTTTGGCTAAAGAGTCTTGATTCATATAGGCGACCATAAGCACTTCGTTACTCTGAGCGTCTTGGGCAATAGCAGTAATTAAGCCATCACCTTTTGTAAAATCTATTATTTCTAATAGTTCTGTATTTAAAAGCATTCTCTAGTATCTTTGATTAAAGTTCATAAGTGTGCCTATGCCTAAGGCTAACCGCACACCTACTGTATTGAAAAAAGGATATGGTACTCGACTATCCAATTTTTTCTGCTTGACTTTTATTATAAAATATTAAAGCAATATATTTCAATTAATTATATTCTGGTGCTGAGCCTTATTCTGGTGCCGAGGCTTTGCCTCGGCACCAGATGCTGCATCCTTGAATTTGTCAAGTCAAAAAAAACTGGATAGTTGAGTAAAAATGTCCAACTTTGTTCAGCATCCTTCATTTACTTCCAAAGTATTTTACACGGATCGTTTCCACACAGAGCGTGGGAACGATAAAAGTGTAAACTGGAAAATGAAGGATGCCAAAAATATTTAGAACACAATCAGGATGTTATATCGTATAAATAGCATAGCTTGGATTGTAAGTCTGTCTGGAAAATAAATATTAGTTTATTATCTATATAGATCACTTTTTTGATATATTTTGATGTGATGATTAAGTCCATCAATGCAACCTACAGACAATTCCAAATTTAATTAATGGTGTAAATTCTCGATGATTAAAAAAGTATTAATAGTTGACGATTCCTCTATGATGCGCAAACTCATAACCCGAACTTTAGTAACTAATGGTTACCAAATTGCAGGTGAAGCCAAAAGTGGTGTAGAGGCATTAGAGCTTTACAAACAACTAGGGCCAGATCTAGTAACAATGGATATCACTATGGGAGACATGGATGGATTGACAGCGGCTGGAAATATACTACAGCATGACCCTAAAGCCCGTATCCTTTTTTTATCTAATCGAGAAGAAGAAAAAATTCGCCAACAAGCCTTAGATATGGGTGGCTTAGGTTTACTTAACAAGCACGAAACTAATGATATCTTAGCCCTCATTAAAGGGGTAAAAAATTAATATAACTCAAAAGTTTTTTCCACATAGCTATTTTACATTAAGTAATAATGTGCTGATAAATATAAATACTGTGAGAATACTGTTCACAGACTGAATACCTAATAACAACTTTCTAAGAGGGCGCGTCTTATACCTTGCTACAGGTTTCCGCCGCGCAATGTTTATGAATGATATTGATACTTCATTAATTCCAGATTTTGCAGCAGAGGCGGTGGAACACCTGGAAGAGATGGAATCTGGATTGCTGAAAATAGAAGCTAATCCTAATGATACTGATATTTTAAATGGCATCTTCCGAAATATTCATACCATCAAAGGAGCCGCCCAATTTATTGGTCTTAAACAAACTGCAACCCTATCCCACAGTGCTGAAAATTTACTTGATCTATTGCGTAGTGCAGAACGTCCCTGTACATCGGGTATGATAGATGTCTTAATCCAAGTTAAAGATCGACTTGGACATTTGTTGCATGAAATAGAGAACACAGAATCAGAACAGACTTTAGTTGATGATTTGGTTGCAGAGATTTTAGTACAAATCGAAGGTCCAAACACTAATACTAAAGCATCGACAGATACTAAAGAATTGGAAATAGTAGCTGAAACTGAAATACCAATAAAAACAAGCCACACATCAACAGAAACAACCGCAAAAGTAGCCTCTGTTACAGATACTACATCTTATGAATCTGAAAATTATCAGGAAGAGCTGGATCAAGAACTATTTACCATCTTCTTACATCAGCTTTCAGAAGAAATAACAACTTTAAACAATCTATTAGTTCAGGCCAAAGCCACAGATATTCCGGGGCCAATTTTATTAGACTGTATTGGCTGTATAGACAAACTCAAATCATCTGCAAACTATATGGGGTATGAGCATCTAATTAATCTATATGATGCTTGGGTCCAAGATCTATACAAATGCCTAGAAACAACCCCACCAAATTGGCAAATTTTAGATAATTATTTTACTAAGATTAAACAACACTTTCCGCAATTAGATATTGCAGCCTTAACGACTGTATCAAAGGAGCAAGTACCAACTGCTGAGGTACCAAAAACTAAGGTGCCAGATACGAAGATTTCAGAAGTATCAACACCACCCCAACAAGTTACAATACCAGAATCAATCGCAGCCGTAACCCCCAAAATTGCAATACCTAAAGTAGCTACATCCACAGCCGCACGAGCAACAGAAACTACAGAAGATAAAGTTGCCCTATCAACTCAACTAAGATCTGCTTTACAAGAATTAATCTCGCAAGACCAAACGACACCAAGCGAAAATACCGATGTAGACGACGTATTTGAAGAATTAACAGAGATTGTACCAGATGACAATGATTCGGTAATTCAGGCTAAGACTGAAGCTGCCATGGCAAAAGACATGGCACAAGATGAAATTGCAGCTACAGATCCACAACCCGATAAAGCCCCCCTTAAGTCAGAAACTAGACCAGAAAGCCCCAAAACTAGCAGTGCTGAACGCATCCTAAAACGCAGTGTTCGAGTTGATGCTGAAAAGATTGATACCCTTATGAATCAAGTGGGTGAACTCATTGTACACCGTTCCTATTTCAATCAAATACAAAATGAACTTATAAAAATACAACGCCGTCTGGATGAATTAGGCGTAGACCCACAACAGGTTAAAGCCTTACGCACTCTGTCCTATCGCTATAGTGAAGCTATAGTATCTCTAAGCCGCACTGCCAATGAATTGCAAGAAGGTGTCATGAAAGTACGCATGTTGCCTATTGCACAACTATTCAATCGTTATCCTCGCTTAGTTCATGATTTAGTAAGACATTCAGAAAAGCAAGTGCAGCTAGAAATGCGTGGTGAAGAAACCGAACTAGATAAAATGATTATAGAAGAGGTTTCAGATCCATTAATACATATCATACGCAATGCGGTAGATCATGGATTTGAAACTACGTCAGAGCGTGTAAGTAAACGCAAACCTGAAATAGGCACTCTATTATTAGAAGCCTACCATGAGAGCAATCATATTGTCATCAAGATCACTGACAATGGGCGTGGCATTGATGTAAATAAAGTTGGAGCTAAAGCCTTAAAAAAAGGTTTAGTTACAAAAGCAGAACTTGAACATATGACTCCCCGCGAAATCATGCGCCTTACTATGGCTCCAGGTTTTTCAACCGCCGATACTGTTACAAGCACATCAGGACGCGGAGTAGGCATGGATGTGGTTCGTAAAAACATAGAAAAACTAAACGGCACTGTAGAAATAGACAGTGAATTAGGTAAAGGCACCAGTTTCCGCTTAAAAATCCCCTTAACTTTAGCCATTATCTCTGCATTACAAGTACGAGTTGGTGATAATAATTTTACAGTACCACTAGCTAATGTTGAAGAAACTTTACGAGTCTTTGAAAACGAAACCAGCGTTATCGAGGGTATAGAAGTAGTACAATTGCGTGGCCATACTATGCCAATATTTCGCTTAGCATCTATCTTTAATATTGAAAATAACAGTACACCACACAATAATAATCAACGCTTCTTTGTAGTGGTGGTAAATACAGGCAACGAGAAAATTGGTCTAGTAGTAGATGAACTCTTAGGTCAAGACGAAGTAGTAATCAAACCTCTGATTGATTTTTTGCAAGAACAAAGCGGATTTTCTGGAGCTACTATCATAGGTGGGGGACGTATTTCTCTGATTTTAGATGTATATGAATTGGTAAAGATGACCGCTCTCAAGCAGGCTAATATGCAGCATCAAATAGCTATGCGGCGGCGGCAACAAATGCAACAAAATCGTATAAAACTTAAATAAGGTAAATTGGGTTGCAGCAAGGTAGAGTATGCACCGCACACCTTACTAGCTTGCCTGTGAATGGTGCGCAATGCGCACCCTACACTAAATTAACTAAATTAACTAAATTAACTAAAGTGAGGCAATATGAATGAAAATCTATAAATCCTTTCTATACACAAGTATAAGTATCTTACTAGTAATCCTAGTAGGTTGTACTGCCAGCCAAAATCCAGCTATACAAAACCGGACTACAGGTATCAATAGTAATTTTATCAATCCTGATATCCGTGGTACTTCAGGTATCAGTTCTCGTTATAATAAACGGCGCGTTGCCCTTGTAATAGGCAATGGAGCCTATGAAAATGAACCACCCTTAGCCAATCCTCCTAACGATGCCATTGCTGTGGGCAATAGATTAAAAGAATTAGGATTTAATCCAGTAACCATAAAGCTCAATCTCAAGCGCAAACCAATGCGCACCGTGATCGCCGATTTTGGTCGTGATGCAGCCAATGCAGATGCGGCTTTATTTTTCTATGCTGGCCATGCAGTACAAAATCACAATCAAAATTTCTTATTACCCATAGATATAACTACTAATAGCATTGATGATGTCACAGATCAGGCTATTAATCTTAATTATCCCTTAGCCGAATTAAGACGGGCGCGTAGCAAGGTCAATATCGTAATATTAGATGCCTGTCGTACCCCGCAGTTTACCCAAAGATTTCGTGGTAATGCTAGGGTACGTGGAGAAGAGGAACCATCTTTAGGTCTAGCCCGTATTAGAACCCAGCCAGATACGATGATTGTCTATGCTACCGAGCCAGGTAAAGGAGCCGTAGATAGTGTTGGGGGCCAGAATAGTCCATTTACTACTGGCCTGTTATTAGCATTGCGTTCTCGCGATCTGAGTCTTGGTGGGGTGTTGCGGACTACTAGTGAGCATGTGGTGCGTCTTACTAAAGGTTATCAGGTGCCTTATACTGATGGGCCACGTATTTTAGATAATTTTCAATTTGTAGGTGCTACACAGCAATCAGTTGCAGCAGCTCCAATAATCACTTCTCCCCAAACTATATCTACAGTACCAACGCCACCAGTACAGTCACCTCTCCCGCAAACCGTAACTTCCCAAACATCAACTGCTCAAGCAGAAGCAGAGACTGCACGTATTGCTGCCTTAACAGCGCAAGGCCGTCAAGAAGAGGCTAGAATTGCAGAGCTGCAACGGGAACGTAAGGCAGCAGAGCAGGCTGCTAAACAGGCTAAGGCCAAAGCAGCACGATTAGCCAAACAAAAACGGGAGCAAGAGGCTGAGGCTAAACGTTTGGCTGCTTTAGAGACTAAGCGTAAGGCTGAAGAGGCTCGAATTGCTAGATTACGCCAGCAACGGGAGGCGGAGGAACGTAAAGCTCAAGCTGCTAGGGCTGAAGCGGCGCGTTTAGCTCGTCTTAATGCAGAACGTGAAGCGGAGGCAAGACGTGCTAGGGCTAAAAGCAGATCTCGTAAATCCTTTGAACCAGAAATGGTGCAAATTCCTAAAGGTTGCTTTCAGATGGGTAGTCCTACATCAGAAGAGGGTAGACGTGACGATGAAAAGCAACATCGAGTATGCGTAAAGGCATTTCAGATGGGTAAGTATGAGATTACTAATGCTCAATATCGGGCCTTTAAGCCTAGTCACCATAGTGGTGATTATAAGGGCCGCCATAGTTTCAATGAAGATCAGCAGCCAGTGGTGCGTGTGAGCTGGCAGGATGCCTATGCCTATACTCAATGGTTAACACGGCAAACTGGTAAGAAATACCGTTTGCCTACTGAGGCTGAATGGGAATATGCTGCACGAGCTGGGACTACAACAGCCCGTTATTGGGGCGATGATCCTAATCAGGCTTGTAAATATGCTAATGTGTATGATCTTACTTCTAAGCCTGTTACTGGCATGTCCTGGACGCATCATAATTGTGATGATGGTTATGCAGTAGCAGCTCCTGTAGGTCGATTTACACCCAATGCCTTTGGTTTATACGATATGCTAGGTAATGTATACGAATTTACCTGTTCAATTTATAAGAATCCGTATGATGGTAATGAGAAAGTATGCAATAATAGCGACAGTCGTCATGCACTGCGGGGTGGTGCTTGGAACTACGCGCCACGTAGCGTTCGTGCTGCTAACCGTAGCTTCAACGTCTATCCTTACTTCAACGAAGGATTTCGTGTTGCTGGTGAGGGACCGTAAACCTTTATCCTATTATAACCTTACACTCTATACTATATATACTTTCTTTTCTTTTTTTTCTTTTCTTTTCTTTTTCTTTAAAAAAAATCAAAGAATCAAATATATAGAAAAAAAAGAGGGCGAAGCCCTCTCGCGATAATCCAACACACCCATGATCTAATCCATTGGTATCTCGTGACACCGCTGTCTCATGACACCACTCTGTAAATGTTGTTCTTGTGACACCACCAGCCAGGTAGCCAGGTAGGGTGGGCAAACAGCCGTATCGTTTGCCCACGCGAACCAAACAGGACAAATTGCGTGGGCACGATGAGACCGTGCCCACCCTACCTGGCTTTAAATTTGACTATTTTCTAATATAAACTTATTAATATAAATATACTGAAAAATAATTAACCATAATATTACATTCAAAAATACCAACATTTAAGGTGATAGTTTATGTCAGTAGAATTACTAACGTTTGTATTTAACAG
>LFCU01000241.1 GCA_001044195.1 Candidatus Achromatium palustre | reverse complement strand
TGGAAACGTATATATAGAAATATTTTTATATTGTCAATATATTTCTATATTTTTTGTGACCATACCTTATCTGATTTGTACATTAAAGTCCAAAGAACCATAGTATTCATATTTTTTAAGCATAGATGATAATATTGAGTTACCAGATCCATAGCTAATATTTGGAATAGTGTAACATTGAAAGAACAAAATTTAGCAATTAGCGATACACCAAACCTACAGCGTCGCAAATTCCTAACCCAAACAGCTAATATATTAGGTGGACTTACCCTAATAAACGCCCCTTGGGTACATACAGCAACAAAACCTACCCTTAGAGTTATAGGAACTCATGCCACCCTCCAAGAACCAATTCGCCAACAGGTGATGCAAGATCTAGGAATCAACATCATTTTTGAAGCTGGAGGCAATACCCAGGTACTACAAAAAGCCTCCATGCGACCTGAAACTTTTGATGTTTATGAACAATGGTCTAATAGCATTAATATTTTATGGGATGCTGAAGCCATCCAACCTATCGAATGGAAACGCATTCCACTTTGGGATGAAATTAATTCCTTAACCAAAATGGGGAGACTTTCACCTCATGCACCATTAGGTTTAGGGGATAGACCTTATGAGCTGCTCTATGTCCAAAACAATCGCACTCTAAGCAACCAACCTTCAAATTATATTAGCTTTGTACCCTACGTCCACAATGTAGATTCCTTTGGTTATAACACCCAAATAATACCTAGAGGGCAGCCTTATGACACTGAATCTTGGAGCTGGCTACTTGATGATAAGTGGCGCGGCAAAGTAGCATTAGTAAATGACCCCACTATCGGCTTATTTGATATGGCATTAGCCGCACAAGCTACAGGATTACTTAATTTTAAAGACTTAGGAGACTTAACAAAACCAGAGCTAGATCAACTTTTCGCTTTACTGATCAGCAAAAAACAGCTTGGACATTTTAGTGGCTTTTGGGATGCTATTCCAGTTTCTGCTGAATACATGTTAGAAGGCCGCTCGGTAATTTCTAGTATGTTTGAACCTGCCGCTGTTTCTCTTAATGCCCAAGGTATGCCTGTAGTCTATGCTGCGCCTCGAGAAGGCTATCGTGCTTGGCATGGAGTTTTATGTCTTTCAAAACGTACCAAGGGCCGGGTACGTGATGCGGCTTATGAATATATGAACTGGTGGTTATCTGGTTGGCCAGGGGCCTATGTGGCGCGGCAAGGATATTATATATCAGTACCAGACCGAGTTAAGCCTTATATGTCAGATGCGGAATGGGATTATTGGTATCAAGGTAAGGTAGCAGTGCATGATCTTGTGGATAATCGAAACCGCATTATTGTTCGTGCTGGAGAACGGCGTAATGGTGGTTCTTATTGGGAACGTTTTAATCATGTAGCGGTTTGGAATACTGTTATGGCTTCTTATGATTATTCTTTGCCACGTTGGAATGAATTGCTTTTAGCCTAGAAATAAAGGTAGGGTGTGCTACTTATTTGCGGGTTGTTGCCCAAGGGTTAGTGATTTTTAATTGATTGATGAGCCGCATTTTAAACATATCATCTAAATTGTCTCAATTACATTTCATGTTGATATCTACATAGTATATCAATAATCTTTATAGTATATCACTAATCTTTGGGCCATAACCTTGCCACCCTACGAGCTGGACTTAGTGATAGAATTTGGCAAACTAGCCTTGTTTTTTACGGTTTCTAATAGAGACTGTAGTGGAGTATCAGTAAAGATCTTATCTAATACGTCAGTTAAACTACGACCACCGACAAAATTTTGCACACTCATAGCCTCGGCAATCTTAATTAGGGTTTCATGATTATTCAATGCCAAGAGAGCTTCGGAGAATCCACTTTGGGCAGCCTCAAATCTCTGTACTGCACTTGCTACCTCGGCTTTAAGAGTCTCAAGCTGCAACTCCTGCTTACGACTCGCTATGGTATGCTGTAGATCAGCACTTTGTTTATCACGTTCGATTTTAGCCTGATGTTCTACATCCAACATTTGTTGTTTTGCTTTATGAGCCTGTTCGGTTTCTGTGTGAGTATTGATTTCTGAACGGATTTTAGCTAGCTGTAGCTCTAGCTGCTCTTGCACCACATTTATGGCTAACTGATTTTGATGTTGTGAAGTTTCAGCTTTAGCAGTTAACATCTGCCGTGCAATGGCTTCACGTTGCCGAGTCACTTCAAGTTCTCTATTAGCACGTGCTAAGGCGACATTGTTTTCAACTACTTCCTGTTGCGCTTTATCTAACAGATTTGAAGTAGCTTTGTCCTCAATAGCAACTTCAAGTACTTCAATGTCAGTTACCTGCATTCCATTCTCAGCAAAGGTCATACCAGTACGCTTCCCATCTGCTAATGGCCCTAAGACGATATCGTGGAGAATTTCAAAGGCACCAGCTAATAGCGTTTCGATATTATAATGCTTGATGGCACCTTTAAGTATCGCTCGAACATGATCACACAAAAATTGCACATAATTTTCAACTTCAAACCAACGATTGGGTTCACCTACAAAGTTTACTCGCAAAGCATATTCTAAACGTACCCGTACATAATCGCTGGTGTCTACTGTGCAGCGATCACTAATTTGATTATTTAAAACTCGTAAATATACTGTTTCTAAACATTGTGATGTAGATTTGGGACGACCTCGAGATAATGAAATCGCTTGTAAAGTTTCATCATATTCTAGCAAGATATTTTTAGGGCCTTGTTCAACACGTCTCTGTCCCTGCTTATTGACAATCATTATGGCATAGCCTACCCACACATTAACATTGGGTACTCCTTCAAATTTGGTATTAAAAATTAGAGTACGGGGCTGGGTAAATGTAGAACCACGTTCTACTATATCTCCAGCCATAGTGTTAGTGTCACGGCTTACTGCACTAGCTTCCATTGCTACTGATGCCTGTGGTGCATTTTTTCCAGCACGACGGCGGCTGCGTTGGACATCGCCTTCAGATACAGCACCAGAGCGGGTGGTGGGGGTTACAGAAGCTAATTGGTAGAGACTACGATTATAGGCTAGAGCCTCTTTGCTGCTTGGATACCAGGTGCTACATTCTTTTTCAGATAGCACACGGCGTACTATCACCTCATCTACAGGATTAGGTAATAACATGGCCGGACCAGGTACCATGTGGATAGCTCCTGTCTTGCGATTCATCACATAGCGAGCTTCTCCAGAGGGAATGGCTACGGCAAAGTGTTTATCTCTACCATCATAGCGTACCAATGAGTGCTCTTCACGCGGAAAATAGATAGCCGTTTCTTTACCAGTGATAAATATTTCATTACCTTCTTTGTATTGGCGTTCGCCTTCAGTATAGGGGGCGATGACTTTGATGTGTAAACCCTGAATCTCATTTAGTTCTAAAGCTCTGTATTTGCGTTGGCTATCACGGGTAATAAATGATTCTGTAGGTTCAGGGAAGACTACTTGAGGGCCTCGTTCAAAGCGTTTTTTGCCATTTTGATCTACTAGAATACAGTATTCTAATCGTTCTAAGGTAAGGGCATCGCGCACGTATTGGCCATGTTCATCTGGTACCACTCCGACTCCAGTTGGTGGGATGTAGAATGAGACATCAGTACCTTTGATGATAAAGAGGCTGCCCACGTTGAGATCACGTGGGGCATCGCTCATAATATCCGTGGTTTCAGCTTGGCCATCTGTGGTTGCTGGTTTTACAATGGCTTTGGTCCAGTTACGCCTGGCTTCGTCTTCATTATATACTCTTACTAATAGATACTGATTGGAGCGTAAATGATGACCTTGGACTAGCTTAAAGATCTGGCCTGGCCACAGGGAAAACATGCAGGGACCTGTGAGATTGATCTTTTTACCTACGTCTAGATCTGGAGATGGAAATACTCCGCCAAAGGGTGGAAAATCTCCTTTGACCGCAGGATTTTTGAGGATAATATAATAGCCTTCAGGTGCAATGGCGCATCGTTGTACGGCTTGCTCAATTTGACAAGGTTCAAAACGTTTGCTAGCTTCATTAAAAGAGACTGCACGTTCTTGAGCGGTGGGATTAATCACTGTAGGACCGGTGTAAGTTTTGATCACGCCTTTAGTGACATCTTGCATATAAGCGTATTCACCTGGGGCTAGCACCAGGTCGCGTTTGGAGTTTCGGTCTTCCATATTTATTATTTAAAATATTATATTTAAGTTAAATTTAGGATGTTTATAAGAAAATGTACCAGAATAATGTCACTTGTCAATAAGCATCGTAGGTTGGGTTGCCATCTGTTTGGCAATCCAACATTATTGCAAAATAGTAAACTTATATAGAAGGCTGGATCACTTCGTTCTCCCGCCCTACAAATTTGTCAAGTCAAAAAAACTGGATAGTCGAGTATAATACATTTAAATTATTTTTTAGGAACCCTAATATGTCTCATTTTTCTCAAGTTAAAACCCAAATTACCGACCAAATACTATTAGAGGAGACTTTACGTCAATTAGAATATGAATTTCAGACTGGTGAAGATTTACCAATCTATGGCTATCAAGACAATACTGAACTCGGCCAGATTGTAGTCGACACTGGTGGGAGATATAGCATTGGTTTTCAACGTCAAGAAGATAACACTTACGCCGTTTGTACTGATTGGTGGGGTATTAAACGAACTACTAAAATTCAGGAAGAAGAATTTATGCAGGATGTAAATCGTGTTTACGCACATTTGGCAATCAAAAAACAGGTAGCAGAACAGGGGTTGATTATTGAGGAAGAAAAAGTGCTAGAGAATGGCGATATTGAATTAGTGGTTGTGGAACCTGTCTAAAATTTTTGCAAATGAAGTTCTAAATGGACATTAGACATGTAAGGTGGGTATGATCTCAAAAAAATTTACAATTTTGTACTATTGTAGTAGACTAGACTAAAATATTTTCACTGATGTATATCAGCCAAGTGTCATATCTGTTGGATAATTGGCACAATTCTTAACTATATATCGGCATTCTTCATTTGTCTTCAACAGTACTTTACACTAATCGTTCACACGCAGAGCGTGGGAACGATAAAAAAAGTGTAAACTGAAGGACACCTTTATATCTATAGAGAAATTTTACTATCAAAAGAAGATTAATAATGTTTCTAAAACAACTAATTAAAACTCTCCAGTTGTCTGCATGGCCATTATGGCTATGTAGCATCGGCCTAACTCTATTGATTACTGGCTGCAACAATAATCTGTTTACTAAAGATACTAAAAAACCTAGTACTATAGTTGCTAGCAAGCCTAAACAATCTACTCCAATAGCTACCAAAATAGCTACCAGAAATACTGGTGATTCTGGTGCTATAGCCAATAAGCCTCCTGTTACCAAACCTACCCAAACTAAAGCATTAGGAAGAGTTACCAGTCGCCGTATGGCTCTGGTAATCGGTAATTCAGCCTACAGTGCCATGCCGAGTGATTTACCGCCATTATTAAATCCAGCTAACGATGCCGAGGATATGAGCAATGCCTTGCAAGGTTTAGGTTTTAAAGTTGCATTGCTCAAAGATGCCAAGTTGTTAGAGATGGATGATGCGATCCATAATTTTGGTCTGCAATTACAGGCTGGTGATATAGCTTTAGTCTATTATTCAGGACATGGTGTTCAGGTCAAGGGCGAAAATTATCTATTACCAGTAGATGCGTATTTTAAGCGTGAAGATCAAATCGAACGCCAAGCTATTCGTGCCAGTCAATTATTGATTAAGATTAAAGCGGCCAAAACTAAAATAGTTTTTTTAGATGCCTGTCGTAATAATCCATTTTTAAGCCGTGGTGTCAAGGGCCGGAGAATGCGTTCAGGTTTGGCAAGGATGAATACTCCATCGGATACTCTATTAGTCTATGCAACGAGTCCTAATAGTGTAGCTGAGGATGGTCATGGTCGTAATGGTACTTTTACCAAGCATCTCCTCAAATATATCAATACTCCAGGGGATATTCAGTTTGTTCTGCGTAAGGTACGTAAGGATGTAAAGCAAGAGACCAGAGGCTTTCAAATCCCTTGGGATTCTTCCTCTTTAGAAGATGCCCTGTATCTCTCCAGCCCACCAGTTGTAGAAAATCCGCAAGTTGCTAGATTACAATCTCAACTAGCTGCCGAACGCCAACAGCGTCAGCAGTTAGAATCACGTATGCAACAGATGCAGCAACAGTTTAAGGCCACAACAGCGAGTATGGAATTAAAACTAGCAAAGTTAGAGGCTCCGAAACATGAGGATAATTCTTCAAGTTCTCCCCAAGATCAAGCAGCGGCTCTAAAAAAATATCGCAAAGCAGCAGCTCACGGTGATGCTGAAGCTCAATATGAGCTTGGTAAAATATATGCTATGGGGCTAGGCGTAGCCCAGAATTCTAAAGAGGCATTGAAATGGTTTCGTCTGTCTGCTGCGCAAAATAATAGTAACGGACAAAATGCTGTCGGCATTGCTTATAGTTCAGGTGAAGGCGTAGCCAAAGATTACAAAGAAGCTCTTAAATGGTATCACAAAGCAGCAGCCCAAGGAAATGCTAGAGCACAAAACAATATTGGTCTGGTGTACCGCAATGGTGAAGGCGTAACCAAAGACTACAAAGAAGCTCTTAGATGGTTTCATAAAGCAGCAGCTCAAGGAGATGTTGGTGCGCAATACAATATTGGTAGCCTGTATTACAATGGCCAAGGTGTACCTCAAAATTACAAAAAAGCCTTGAAATGGTTCCACAAAGCTGCTGCTCAAGGTGATGCTATTGCGCAAGTCGGTGTTGGCTGGATGTACCACCATGGCCAAGGTGTATCTAAAGATTATAAAGAAGCTCTAAATTGGTATCGCAAAGCTGCTGCTCAAGGTCATGTTGAGGCGCAACACAATATTGGTGTTATGTATCGTGATGGTAAAGGTATACCTAAAGATCCTAAGAAGGCTCTAAAATGGTTTCATAAAGCAGCAGCTCAAGGATATGCTAATGCGCAATTTAATATTGGCATTACTTATTATCTTGGCAAAAATGTAACTCAAAATTACAAAAAAGCCTTGAAATGGTTCCACAAAGCTGCTGCTCAAGGACTTAAATCTGCTCAAAACAATATTGGTTGGATGTACCACAATGGCCAAGGAGTACCTCAAAATTACAAAGAGGCTCTAAAGTGGTACCAAAAGGCTGCTGCTCAAGGGCATGTTGGTGCGCAATACAATATTGGTGGGCTGTATTACAATGGCCAAGGTGTACCTCAAAATTACAAAGAGGCTCTAAAGTGGTATAAAAAGGCTGTTGCTCAAGGGAATGCTAATGTACAATTACAGATTGGATTTATGTATGCAAATGGCCAAGGCGTATCTCAAGATTACAAAGAGGCTCTAAATTGGTATCGCAAGGCCGCTGCTCAAGGGAATGCTACAGCACAAAGCAATATTGGATTGATGTACGCTTTGGGTAAAGGTGTTCCTCAAAGCTACAAAGAGGCATTCAAATTGTGGAGCAAGGCCGCTGCTCAAGGGAATGTTGGTGCGCAATCCAATATTGGTCTTATGTATTACAATGGCCAAGGAGTACCTCAAAATTACAAAGAGGCTCTAAAGTGGTATCAAAAGGCCGCTGCTCAAGGGTATGTTAATGCGCAATACAATATTGGTGTTATGTATCACAACGGTCAAGGCGTACCTCAAGACTATAAAGAGGCACTAAAGTGGTATCACAAGGCCGCTGCTCAAGGTAATGCCGATGCACAAAATGGGATAGGTGTTATGTATGCAAATGGCCAAGGCGTATCTCAAGATTACAAAGAGGCTCTAAAGTGGTACCAAAAGGCTGCTGCTCAAGGGAATGCTAAAGCACAAAGCAATATTGGTGCCCTGTATAACATTGGTAAAGGAGTACCTCAAAATTACAAAGAGGCTCTAAAGTGGTATCAAAAGGCTGCTGCTCAAGGGAATGTTGGTGCGCAATCCAATATTGGTCTTATGTATTACAATGGCCAAGGAGTACCTCAAAATTACAAAGAGGCTCTAAAGTGGTATCAAAAGGCCGCTGCTCAAGGGTATGTTAATGCGCAATACAATATTGGTGTTATGTATCACAACGGTCAAGGCGTACCTCAAGACTATAAAGAGGCACTAAAGTGGTATCACAAGGCCGCTGCTCAAGGGAATGCTGATGCGCAATACAATATTGGTTTTATGTACTACAGTGGCCAAGGAATATATCAAAACTACGCGGATGCATTAGAGTGGTGGAATAAAGCCGCATATCAAGGTAATGCCGATGCACAAAATGGGATAGGTGATATATACCTTAGTGGCAAGGGTATACCTCAAGATTACAATCAAGCATTAAAATGGTTTCAAAAAGCTGCTGCTCAAGGTGATGCGTATGCGCAATACAATATTGGTGTTATGTATGCAAATGGACAAGGAGTGCCTAAAGATTATAAAAAGGCTCTAAATTGGTATCGCAAGGCCGCTGCTCAAGGGAATGTTGGTGCGCAATACAATATTGGTCTTATGTATTACAATGGTCAAGGAGTCCATCAAAGCTACAAAGAGGCTCTAAAGTGGTATCAAAAGGCTGCTGCTCAGGGACATACTGATGCTCAAATTTATATTGGATTTATGTATGCAAATGGCCAAGGCGTATCTCAAGATTACAAAGAAGCTCTAAAGTGGTTTCAAAAGGCCGCTGCTAGAGGGAATGCTAATGCACAATTACAGATTGGATTTATGTATGACAATGGCCAAGGAGTACCTCAAGATTACAAAGAGGCTCTAAAGTGGTATCAAAAGGCTGCTGCTCAAGGGGATGCTGATGCGCAATACAATATTGGCGTTATGTATGACAATGGCGACGGAGTCACTCAAGATTACAAAGAGGCTCTAAAGTGGTACCAAAAGGCTGCTGCTCAGGGACATACTAACGCAAAGAATGAGGTAGAAAAACTCGAAAAACTTATAAAGCAATAATTAGGCATTTAAAATGCATAGCACGGTAGGATGGGTAGAGCGAAGCGAAACCCATCATTCAAAAATTATATTTGCAACCTTTACATCAATCCAAAGTAATGACAAAAAACTTTGGGCGTAATAGATTATGAGATGGATTTGATGGGTTTCGCTTCGCTCTACCCATCCTATGGGTTATGAACAGGATCGTCAAAGTCGTTTAGGTAATGACGCAAATCAACCACACCGTATTCATTATCGTAGTATCCTAAATAATTAATCCAGGTAGGGTGCGCATTGCGCACCCTACTACTAAGAAGAATTACGTTTAACGTAACTCGCTAAATTTGCGGTTTCGGGTAGATATAATATCGGATTTATGCATTGATAAATAAAAATTTACAATATTTCTATATTTTTATAAACAGTTACATCAAAATACGGGAAGATTATGTTATCAGTGCGTAAATCCTATAAAATACGAATTATTCAGGATTCCCAACAATTGGAATCATTGAGTAGGGCAGCTTTAGATCTTCGCACAATTCTTCACCACACTCTAACATGTCTTCATCATCCTCTTCATAGTACCAATTAAGCGTAATCTTTCCGCCTGAATTATGATAATTTTCCAGTAATTCTAAAAAATCAAGTAAGCATTTAGATGAACTAGTATTCACATAATTAATCGTCATATTCACGGTTAATGTATTATGGATTTCTTGTGTATATGTTGTAATCCATGTATAGAGCGGATCAAAAAAATTAACAGGATTTTCTGGATAAGAGGCTCCTTTCAATGTCAAGATACCAGATTCTACTATAAAATTTACGGTTAATGTATCTTTTGTGCCAACAATCTTTAGATCTTGCATTGGTTTATTCCTTATTCACTTGAACTGATAGTACCAAAAAAGTTTCATTGGTATCAATGTCTATAGTATACGCAACAATTGGGTTTTCGGCTTTACGGACGATACTAATAAGTCCAAGACCAGCAGCACCAGAGGTTTCATCTTCACGCGGTTGTTTTAGTTGTTCTTTATAATATAGCTTCAGTTCATTTGGCGTTAATCGGCTAATTGCCAAACATTGCTCGGTGGTCACTTTTGCTTCCAGAGGAGCAACTCTATTGCCAGCAAAAATTGTGAAATAATTGGCAGATTCTTTAACAAATAACACACCTGTACCTGCTCGTTTTTTATCTTCAATGCCTCGATCAGCGGAATAACGGTGAATATTTTGCGCCAATTCAACGAAAATGAAGAATACTTTTTTAGTGACCTGTTTTTCCGTATCTTCAGATGCTAATTTTTCTTTCAATAAATCACCAATATTAACCAGTATTTGCTGTGACATTTCTCCCTTGAAGGATAGAATCACATTTTGTCTTTGCATAAATTGATAAAATTCGAAAACATCGAAATTATCCATAATTTTTGTCTCTATTTTAAGTTTATGGTAATCTTTATCTATATTTAAATACGTACACCAAGTAATGTGATATCATCCCGTTGGTGCATATCAAGTTTAATGCGCATTATATTGTTCTGTTAAGAAATTCTACTTTTCCAAATTAAATTTGTAACATTAGATATTATTTAAAAACCTCTCCCTGTTTAATAAGCATAAAGTTATAATTGGGGAAGAAATCATATCCAATTTTAATCGTGGCATTCTTTATTTCCGTCTACAAAGTAGTTTACACTTTTTGGCATCCTTCATTTGTCGGTTAACACTTTTTAAGGACATTAAAAATTGAAAATATTTTTTATTTCTAAAAAGTGTTTATATATCAGATGTTTCAAGTTAAGAAAAAATTTATTTTACTTGTCGTCATCCTTCTTAAAGTGTAAACTACTTTTGGGTGTTGGTGAATGATGCCCACTTTTTGAATTGGAAATAGGATATTCGCATCAGCATTCTTGATGTTCAAAAGTTAGTATTAGGTAATATTTTAATTACTTAAGCTATAAGGCTTCTACAGGATAGAACGTATACAATATTGAGTAGAGCTAATCAAGTAAAAATCTAATTAAAATATGTAATGTCAACATATCTAAGTATATAAGCGTTTTCTAACTTTTGAGCATCGAGGTATTGATAAAGAATGCTAAAAATATAACCAATCTATAAATTGTACACTGAGAAATGAAGGATGCCCTAAAATTGATATAGATAGTGTCAAATACAATTTGACCTTTATAGTGCAATTGGAAAGTAGTTGATCTTTGTGCCTATTAATATGTAGAATAAGTAGAAACAAAATGAAATCCACTATTTGTCGTAATATATTAGGAATAAATAAAGCATGATTGAAATACCAGATGGTGCAACTGCACGTAAACCCATACCCATTATATTGTTAGTAGACGTATCTTATAGTATGGAGCCAGTTGGTATACAACAGGCTAATAATGGCATTCGTGATTACATCGAAGAATTGCAAAGCAATGAAGATACCCGTGATTCTGTCTTTATATCGGTGATAACTTTTAGCGATATTGCTGAGACTATCATTGAACATCAACCTATTGGCTCTATAGATATTCCTCAAATTGAAGTGGGAGCAGGATACACAAACCTTGATGCAGGTTTAGCAGAAGTATTAGCATTAGTAGAACGTAATAAAAACGAATTAAAAAAAGGCAAAGAACCATTATTTGTATTTATCACCGATGGTAACCCTAATTGCTCCGAACAAGCTTGGAAAGATCAATTACAGCTTATGAATGAAAATCCTCTTATAGGCACTAGACCATCAGGTAGAGTCGCTGGAATTAGAGTAATTGCTGGAGCCGGTGATGATATAAACGATTCGGTTTTAACTGCCTTTTACCATAAGGGTAGAGAAAAATCGCACATTGTTAGACTGAAAGATCAAGCTACTATCAGTGGCTTTTTTAAAAATTTAAGGACATTGACAGTAGAAATTTCAGAAAAACGACCCATAAGTGAGATTCCTGGAACTCAGTTAGTTAATTAAAAGCACTATGACTGCTTATTTAAATTCTGAGCATTTTAGCATACCTCCAAAAATTAAACGTTACAACATATCTGGCAAAAGTATAGCAATTGTAACGTTTTCTTGGCGTGGTAAAGCTCATGTGGATCAAAGTACAGAATGCCAAGATTTTACTGCTTACTGGCCTACACCTACAAAAGTAGATGATATTAAATCACTGACTCTAACCGTAGCAGATGGAGTAAGTACCAGATCACGCTCTCGTAAAGGAGCTGAATGTGCTTGTACTGCCCTGGGTCAAGTATTTAGTGGTGCAAGCACAAGTATTCTTAATAGCAATCAATTGAAAGACTACTTTACTGACGCTAGAGATAAGTTTGTAATATTATGCCAAGAAGATAACGAGCAAAATAAAACTGGTCATAAAAATAAAGATGATACCCAGGATATAAAAACATCTTCACAAACATTAGTAGATGGCTACTTAACAGAATACGCCACAACAGCATTACTACTATATTTAAACTCTGAAGGTTACTGGGCAGCAATCGTTGGAGATGGTGCTATATATAAAATCTCTTCAAGACCAGATGATAAAGTTGCAGCACAGCTTTTAACTGAAAATATACGTGAAGGCTTTGTCAATGAAGTTCGACCGTTAACCAACACTGAATGGCAACGTGGTTTTGCAGAGTCAAGTCCTGGAATAACTGAATACAAAGATAGTGTAGGTTTCTGCCTTATGACCGATGGGCTGAGTGAAAGTATTGGCGATCCCAACTTATATTTTAGTGCTATATGGCCAAAATTAAAACAATGCTTAGATGATCCAGTAGCTTTAGAAGAATATGCCACAGCATATTGTAATTACTGGGAAGAACATAAATTTTCTGATGATGATAAAACACTGGTAGCTGTATTTTACAATCTGTAACCTATTAATATCATGCCTACAGAAAACTCCAACTTTACTACAACTAACGGCGAAGAATATAAGTATAAAGCTGCACTAGGCTCTGGACAACAGGCTGATGTCTGGCAAGTCCAGCGCACTCATGATAGCCATAAAATGGCCCTTAAATTATTTAAAAAACTACCCGCTCAAGCAGAACTATATCAACAGCAAGAACGCCTAGAAACAATCATCGATGTTGCCAAAGAAATTGCCAGGACTTTACCCCAAGCCCAAGTTTGCTTTCCCAGAGCTATATATAGTTCTGCTAATGAATTTGGCGTACTAATGGAATTGGCGATAGGTAAACCACTGAATCACGATTCATTACTTACAGATCCTTATGACCAACCCAATCCATTTATAAGTGCAGCCCTGCGTTCTGTACTTAGCAATTATGATAAATATCATCATTTTTTATTAGCAGGCTTCTACCTTTCGCAAGCGTTACGGATGATTCATAGCCATGGGATGACTCATTGCGATTTATCTTTGGGTAATGTATTTTTTAATACCTCTGATGGTAGTATATGTCTTATTGATTGCGATAATCTTGCATGTGGGAATAGTAACTATCTGCCAGTAAAAGTAGCTGGAACTCCTGGTTTTAGAGCACCAGAGCTTATAACAGCACAACATCCACATCCATCTGCGGAAACGGATCGACATAGTTTGGCCGTACTACTGTTTTATTTAGTCATGTTTAGGCATCCATTTATAGGCGATGTTGATCCGAATTTTAATTTGGATTACATGACTGAAGATGAGGGACTTGGTACTAGTGCTATCTTTACTGAACATCCTACAGATAGTAGGAATCGTTTTACTACTAATGGTATTCCATTTGCTCATTTGCCAAAGTCCATGCAAACTAGATTTCAACAAGTATTCACCATTGGGCTTAAAAATCCTACAAAACGCCATTCAGCGGCAACTTGGGCTAGAGAATTTTGGCAAGCGTTGGAATGTATGGCGGAATGCTCTAATTGTCACCAACGTTTTTTTATCTCCGATCAGAATTGTACATGTCTATTTTGCGATACCAAGCATCCAAATAAACGTTGGTATTTAAAATTTTCTAATGGTACTAAAATTTTAGCGACTCATGGACGCAAACTCTATGAGCACCATTTGGATAATCAGGAATTTCAATTTAAGCGTCCAATGGCCGAAATAAAAGAGACACCAGAACGTGGGATGACTCTCAAAAATTTAAGCAATGATACCTGGATTGTGCATCTTGCTTCTGGGAGGCAACTACGATGTAAACGTAATCACGCATTTCGGTTTGTAGGAGTAAGGGCGTTTGACTTTGCACACGGGCGAGTATCTATTGAACCAATGACAAATTCGATATAATTAATAAATTAGGGATTATTTATAAACATGTCTATACTTTTAAACATGTCTACAGCTTCTATAATATTTATAGGAATAATAGCTATCTTAAGTATTTCAGCTATTATTGGTTTTATTTTGGAGATCCGGTTTTGGTATACTCAGTCCAAAGTTATTGCAGATCTTGAATATGATTTACGAAATACTGATCCTACTAATATGCGAGCTTGGCTAGATCGCAAAATAGGAAAAAATCACCCATTAAGACCAGCATTTAATCGAATTTTGGCAACTGATCATGCACCAGAAGCGGCTATTGATCTTATTGAGCCAAATGAGTTATGGATTAAGATTCTTATTGGTATTAGAAGATATGCCATTTCAGTAGTGTTGCTATGTGGTATCGCTGGTACCTTATTTTCGTTACATTATGCTGTTCCAGAGGGAATAAATCAAGATACCTATCAACAATTACAAGAGGCACTTACTAGTGCGTTTTGGCCTAGCATCTTTGGAGTCATTGCAACGCTGATATTACAGGCTATTCGCTTCGGATTGCTTGATCCTACATACAATATAGCTGCACGAAATTTTGTAAATTTTGCCAGCAAAGTTTTAATTCCATGGAATGATAGCAATAAAATTAAAATAATAGAAACTCAATCAGAAAAAACCGAAGAATCTATCTCTAAACTTGGTGATACTATTTCAACAAAAAGCCAAGAAATATCTGAAGCCTTTGATACTTATACTACAAACATCAATAATACAAGCGATAGTGCCATAACGGGTATTAACCAATTAGCTGCAAATACTAATAAATCTATAACTGAATTTATGGATACAATTTCAATAGGAAGTGAACTATTGTCTGATGCTTTTGACACTTCTGCTAAGAACATCAATAATACCAACAATAGTGCCATAGCAGCCATTAATAAATCAGCCCAAAATACAACAGATGCTATGACCCAATTTGCAGCAGCTTTGTCACCAATTATACAG
Source organism: Candidatus Achromatium palustre (assembly GCA_001044195.1). GTDB lineage: Bacteria > Pseudomonadota > Gammaproteobacteria > Chromatiales > Chromatiaceae > Achromatium > Achromatium palustre. Next base: position 5,005 of record LFCU01000241.1, on the reverse strand, counting down.
AGTATAGGGCAAGCGGCAAATACTCTTAATACCGCAGCTAATCGTTTCGATAAAAGTGTTGCCTCAAATGCCCCTTTTTTGCAAGCTATGGATAAACTATATCAGGCGGTTAGTCCAGCAGAACAGCGTTATGCCCAATTACAAGATGCTGTAGTAAAAATGCAAGAGCTTTCAACTGCCCAAAACAAAGAATTGTTTATCTTGCACCAGGAGACAGCTAATTTAACCAAATCTGTCTTAGATACTGCTACGGAAGCAACCAATTCAGTTAAAAGCTTGCAAACTGTTATTGATAGTTTAGCTGTAACAACTAGCAACATTGATAAATATGGCAAATTGTTAAACAGCATTACAGTACAATGGAAAACGGAACTAACGAACTTTAATACTGAATTTAGCAATTTTTCAAATACAGTCACGACAGAAGCCGCAAACACTAAAAATCTGTTAGAAGATCTACCAATGATAATTGCAGATGCCATAACTTCTAAGTTACAAGCGGAGCTTGATTCATTAGCAAATAGTACAAACGTTTCTAGTCAACATAATACCAGCCTTATTACCGAGTTTCGCAATTTTTCCAGCGCAATTAAGACCGCAATATCAACTCAACAACAATTACATCAAACTCTTCTACAAAATTTACCAACGGTATTTGCAAATGCTATGGCTTCGGAATTGCAAACAAAAATTGGTTCATTGTTAAGTAGTGCTAACCCATCTCATCAATACGATAAAAATTTCCATGATGACATGAAGTTATTGCAGGTATCTATTGCAAATCTCTCTAACGTACTAAACCAGACTAATACTAAAGTTTCAAGTTCAAAATTATCTAAGTGGTGGAATGGGTAGTACCTACATTTCATACAATAAACCATATAATATTATATACAAACATTTATAAATCAAACTATTAAATCATTTAATAGTGATTCTTAATAATTTCATTAAAGCATTATGTTTCGTAAATACCAAGAAGAAGTATCATTTTGGCCCTCATTAACAGATTTAATTTTAGCAGTATTGTTATTAGTGTTGATTTTATGGATAGTAGATATTTCAATGCGCCGGCCAGATAAGCCCTTAGTATTTCCATTACAAGAAGCTTCAGGTTATGTTTTTACATCTGGAAGTAGTAATGTATCTCCTGAATTTGAAGGCCGTTTAGAACAAAACATAGTTCCCAAAATATTAGCTATCATTAAAGATTATCCAATCGAAGTAATAGAAGTTATAGGGCATACTGATGGAATACCAGTAAGATCTAGAGCATCCAATCTGGATACCAAATTAAGAAATTTTCAATTCGGACCTACATCAGCAAACGTGATTAGACAACTACAAATTGGCTCAAATGCAGATCTTGGACTAGCCCGCGCCTTATCTGTTGCGGCAGCATTGTTTAATATATTTGCAAGATCAAATGATCCACGCTTAAAACAACTTGTTTTTAGAGTTTACTCAGGATCACAACTTATTTCCCCAAACAATAACATATTGCAGGGTGCCCAAAATAAAAACGTCCCTTCTCGAAGACGCATTGAACTACGCTTCACCAAAAGGAATAAACCCCAAACAGTATTGGGAACAACGCAATGATTGATAAATGGACAAAACGCAGCCTAGATATTGAAAATTGGTTAAAAAACAATATCAATGCAACACTACCAGTTGATGTAGATGCAATGCGATATGTATTTGATACCGAATTAGAACGTTTAGAAAATATTTATGTAACAATTGAAGGTGATATGGCTGTTTTTTTAGATGATACCGATTCATCTGATCTTGAAGATTCTTTGCTTAATCCTGAACAGTGGGACATGGTACTGGAATACAAATTACAGTAATAAGCTATCTATTTTTAGGTACAACAATTCAGGATGCTTGTTTATGTTTAACAAACAGAAAGATGAAGTGTCATTTTGGCCATCATTAACAGATCTAATTTTAGCAATATTGATGTTAGTATTGATTTTATGGGTGGTGGATAATACCATGCATTTTGGTATACTGCAAAAATTAAAACAAGAGATAAAAAGATTAGGAATAGAATTAACTCGACATCAATTAAATTCTTCACAAAATATTGAAAATTTAGAACAAACACTGCAAACTTGTAGAACAAATCGTACAGATAGCGCAAACCGTATTCAAGTTTTAGAGGCTGAATTAGAAAGATTAGTAGAAAGACTGCAAACCTATCGATCCCATTACACAGCTCGCATTAAAGGTTTAGAAGGTGAATTAAAACGTAGGCCAGATAAGCCCTTAGTATTTCCATTACAAGAAGCTTCAGGTTATGTTTTTACATCTGGAAGTAGTAATGTATCTCCTGAATTTGAAGGCCGTTTAGAACAAAACATAGTTCCCAAAATATTAGCTATCATTAAAGATTATCCAATCGAAGTAATAGAAGTTATAGGGCATACTGATGGAATACCAGTAAGATCTAGAGCATCCAATCTGGATACCAAATTAAGAAATTTTCAATTCGGACCTACATCAGCAAACGTGATTAGACAACTACAAATTGGCTCAAATGCAGATCTCGGACTAGCTCGCGCCTTATCTGTTGCGGCAGCATTGTTTAATATATTTGCAAGATCAAATGATCCACGCTTAAAACAACTTGTTTTTAGAGTTTACTCAGGATCACAACTTATTTCCCCAAACAATAACATATTGCAGGGTGCCCAAAATAAAAACGTCCCTTCTCGAAGACGCATTGAACTACGCTTCACCAAAAGGAATAAGCCCCAAAAAGCCTTGGGAACAACGCAATGATTGATAAATGGACAAAACGCAGCCTAGATATTGAAAATTGGTTAAAAAACAATATCAATGCAACACTACCAGTTGATGTAGATGCAATACGATCCGAATTTGATTTTGAGCGTGAACGATTAAAAGTCATTTATGCAGAAATTAGAGAGGATACATCCGTGTTTTTCGATGACACAGACTCATCTGATCTTGAAGATTCTTTGCTTAGTTCTGAACAGTGGGATACGGTTTTAGAATATAGTTAAAAAGGTTTTGTAGCATAGAACACCCCCCCCCCCTAACCCACAGTAACGTAGGAACAATCCCTCAAGTGTTTACTGTAAATGAAGGTTGCCAATATTATTCACAATTCCTCCTCTATCTGTAAGTTAAACACGGACACCAAGTAATGTAATATCGTCCCGTTGGAGTTCGTCCTGTTGGTGCATTTCAAGCTGAATCCGAATTAGATGTTCCTGTTTTGTCATTGAGTAGGGTGCTATCTCATTTAACAGTGCTTTCAGCCGTCTGGAGCCAAACCTTTTTCCCTGTGGATTTGGTTGATCAGCTATCCCGTCACTACTTAGATACAGGGTATCGCCAGGATTCAATATAATTTCTTGATTGGTAAATGTGCGTTGTTCTTCTTTTTGACGACCACCGATAGATTTCCGATCCCCCTTAAGTTCTTGCAGTTGTTGCTGCGAAAAATAATATAAAGGTCGTTTGGCTCCAGCAAAGGTTACGTTAATTCCATCAATGCAGCATAGACAAACATCCATACCATCGCTAATATTTCCGGTTTCTTGTTGTAATTCGCTACGCACTCCTCGATGCAATTGTTCTAAGATACGTGCTGGATTATGTATCCGATCTTTTAAGACAATTTTGTTTAACAGGGTATTCCCTATCATAGACAAAAACGCTCCAGACACCCCATGTCCAGTACAATCTATTGCCGCAATCAAAATTTTTCGTTCAGTATGAGTCAACCAATAAAAATCACCTGAAACAATGCTATGCGGACGATAGATAACAAAGGCATTTTCGCCAAATGCTTCCTGTGTTGCGTCCTTGCTCGGTAGCATAGCCTGTTGGATACGTCGAGCATAGTAAATACTATCAGTAATTTGTTGATTTTTTTCAGATAGCTCCTTATTAGCCTGATCTAATTTTAGTTGCTGCATGTCGCCTATTCTAATCAGTCTTTTGGTCTGCTTAAGTAATTTTTTATAATTCTTGGCAAGCAGACTATATTCTTCATTACTTATGTTTTCTGTTTTATTTCTAATAATCTCTTCAGAACGGCGACATATATTATCTTCTTGTTTGAATAGATTTGATGATTCATCTTCATTAGAATGTAACTTATTTATAGGCATGCAATTTTTCTGCTAATATTGTATTGTGTAAAGTATATTCATTTGTGTTAAACATTGAAGGATTGCAGATAGCGGCATTGTAAGTGCCGCAAGCTCTCTGCATAACTCCTGATTTTGAGTAGTTCTAATCTTCTTCTTTGGGGACTAAATTAAATGTAAGTGATTCAAAATCCTCTTGAAATTCCTCGCCAGCTTCTTCAACATTTTCATTTTCTACATCAAAAATCCAATTGAGAGTGATTTGCTTGCCTTGACCTGCTAACTCATCAAATATATCAAATATGTCTAACAGGACTTTTGATGAACTACTATTAAAATAAATAAGTTCTATATTTACAGTTACTTGCTCTGCATCTAAAGCATCAACATATTCGTTAAGCCAGGATATAACGGGTGTATAAAACTTTGCCGTGTTTTCTGGATATGATTCGCCCTTAATCTCGAGAATATTGTTTTTACAATCAAAATTAATCTCTGGAGATGATTTAGTTGCGGCAACATAAAGGTTTTCCATGTTATACCGCCATTTAAATAATTGTATTAATCGAGAAGAAAGACAATTCCTCGTCTAGCTTTTGAAAGCTAAAGGCTAACGGCTTACTCGATTTTCGTGCCATCTCTATTAAACCTAATCCTGCCCCTTTTAGGATCGTACCATCACGCTTTTTGCGTCGTTGTTCTTTATAGTAATCCTTCAATTCTTGTTTGGTCATATTTAACAGGGGGGTTAATTTGGCCTTCAGTGCCTCTACTTCACTGTTATAAACCAAATTGCCACTCAGTACAAAGTAATTATCATCTGGACAGTCAAAAGTTCCCCCTTACCTAACATTTTGATAGGCAAATAAAATTTA
>LFCU01000180.1 GCA_001044195.1 Candidatus Achromatium palustre | reverse complement strand
TACATTAAACCAAAGCCTGTAAATGTATGCAGTTGTGTAGGGTGCACACCCTACCCGGCTTATGTACCGTATATTAGAATATTAGAGAAGTCAAAAATATTTTTTTGATGGGCAGATGCCCATCCTACGGTATTAAAATATTATTGTGTGTATAATGATACGGACATCAACCCCACCTCACTTATTGCGAATGGCAAATAATATGGGAACAATAACGATTAAAGTTCCACAAAATATACATATTGAATATTTTATAAATATTATTTATTGAGAAGTTACAGTAAGTTTAGTTGACATACAAACTTTGGTGGCATCTTGCCATCAACAAATAGGATTATGTAGAAAAAACTAGATACTCAAATATTATAGGCTATGTAACTTATGTAGAACAGCTAAATCTATTTGTTCTGGTACTTGTATAATTCCAGCTATTTGTCGACATGGTTTAGTAGAATCTCCTAAACTATTTAGAACTAATTTGGCACCAGTAAAATCTTGACCATTGGTATAATCCGTAGTAGTAATCACTACATTTGTGATACCAGCAGCTCGAGCAGCCTGTAAACCAATGGCCGAATCCTCAAAAGCCATACAAGTAGAAGCTGGGAGCTTAAGCTGGTCCAAGGCATATTGATAAATATCAGGAGCTGGCTTTTTAGCACTAACTTGAGACCCTGCAGCAATTACTGTAAACCATTTAATAGCTTCAGGACCAAGATGCAATCCTAATAGAGATTCAACATTGCTTAAAGAAGTGGTAGTAACGATGACGAGTTTTAAACCTTCAGTTCGAGCTTGCTCTAAAAGCCTAGATATGCCAGGTCGCAATGAGATATGGCCTTGTTTTAATAGCTTCTGATATATAGCTGTTTTACGGTTATGTAATTTGGTAATAAAACTCTTTAGATCTATAACCTCAGGCACTAGCGGATACCAATTATCTACAAAATATTGTAACCGTTCTTGACCACCTGTAACCTGCAATAACTTGCCATATAGTTCTACTGACCAATACCAATCCAGATCAAATTCTGCAAAAGCCTGATTAAATGCAACTCGATGCCCATCGCGCTCATTATCAACTAAAGTACCATCAACATCGAATAATAGGGCTTGCAGTGTTGGTTTTTCCTTAGAATCAATCTCAAGATTACGCCGTTTTTGAAAAAATTGCTGTAATATTAAACTACAAGAGTCCGCTAAGACTCCGCCTTTGCTTATGGTATAATGATTAAAACGTTGATCTGAAGGCAATAGTTTAAAGACACTGCCACAAGCACCGCCTTTGGGATCAATAGCACCATATACAACCTGAGCTATACGAGCATTGATAATGGCACTGGCGCACATGGGACAAGGTTCTAAGGTGCAATATAGAGTGGTATTTGGCAGCCGATAGTTGCCGATGCGTTTTCCAGCATCTCTTATGGCTAAGATTTCTGCGTGTGCTGTAGGATCATGTAGGGTTATGGGTTGATTCCAGCCTTGCCCTATAATCTTATTATCCTGTACTAGTATAGCTCCTACAGGGACTTCTCCTATAGCTTCGGCTTTTTGGGCTAGATTGAGTGCTTGTTGCATCCAATATTTATCTTGATCATTTTGCCATTTATCAGTGGATTCATTATTAGCACAAGTATTATCAATCTGATTACTATCCATATCCTTACTCACTTTTTAAGCTCCTGTTAGAAAATTTTCAAATCTATATTTGAAATTAATAATATTCTTATTATATAATATATTTCAATTTAAATTATAACTTATAGATATAAATGTATGAATCAAGGCCCACGAGAGATTGTAACTCCATTTCGTCCTATTCCTTTAACAGTACCGGAAGGAATGAAGCCCAATGAATTTTTTAACAGTGCTGAAAATATTCAGGACCTAGCACAAAACAACGGCTTACTTACCAACCCTGAAAACCTATTACTATATCGCAAAGCCCTTGGCCATAGTAATGAATTTGATACCTCCATTATCTACAATACCTCCCAGACAATTTTGGACCCATTAGGACGGCCAGTACGTCGTACCCAAGTGCCAGAAGCTGTAAAACGGGTATGGAATCGCATGAACCAAATTCTTATAGGTTACATGCTAGAAAAGTATCCAGATCCTAAACAGGCATTGGTATTAGCAGGTGAGGCCAGCCTGGATGCTACTTGGCCTCTAACCGCTCCTGGAGTGCCTAGTATCCGTATGTTACACAATCATTTTATTGTGTTTCCAATGGATAAACTACAGGCTGCTCCCTTAGCTGATCCAGCTAACCCCAATTTAACTGATGGCGGCCAGCATAGCCTCTTTGAAGAACATACACACGATGTTTATCACAGATTTTTTGATGAGGCTCTAAGTTGTCAAATTTTAAGTCCATTAACCTCCGAAAATTCTCGTATAGAATTAACTGGCTACCCTCAAGGATTACCTTGTTGGGAAATCGCAAATGGAGTCACCAGCCTGTCTTTAAGACAATTTTGGCAGGAATATGATGCAATTCTTATGGGATTTTTAGATTTTTATCGTACCTTCTTTTCGCAAGTCTCAACCCGTAATGCTAAGTTGCTTAAGGATCTATATTTCCCTGATCATGTAGAAAATATTTTACTATGTGATAATGATTTTCTGAAAGCTGCTAAAAAGGTACGGGATCGATGTATGGTGGATGCCAAATATGCCAATTCTATTCGGTGGCAACCTGCGTTTAAACAGCTTATCTATCGCAATGAGCAGGGACGTTTGATAGTTACTATTAGTCAAAATTCGATAGGGAATGCTATTACAGAGTTATTGGGAGTTGTGGTCAAAAGAACTCCAGGGGAGAAAGACTACGAAAACCAGGAACCTGCGCTATTGGAGCATTTGTTTGAAGTGCGACGCAGACTTGTGGATGCTGATTTAGGTACTGGTATTGCAACTAAACAATGGCCAGCATAAAAACTAATTAATAGTCTGACCTCAAACAACTTCCCGATTTTAACTAGCCTATGTAATATATACCTTAACGAGCAGTAAAAAGTTATTAGTGACCAGATCCCAACCCAACCTATGTTGCTAATTTATTTCAAAGAATCAAATTGAATTTCTAGGAGCATGCAATGTCCTCTAATAAAGACAATGCTTTGTGTTGTTGAGGTTTTCGGTCAATTTTAGGTGGAGGGAGGTGAGATAGGTATAATTAGTGTTACCTTAATTTTACTTTGTCACATTGTGATCGTTCCCACGTTCTGAGTGGGAACGTTTAATTTGGAACGCAGGAGCGTTCAGGATGCATTCCCACGCAGAGCGTGGGAACGATCCGTAAAATACTTTTGGAAGCAAATGAAGGATGTCGTATTAAAATACAAATATTGACTTAATAGATTCCATACCAGTATACTATTTGACTATTCTTAAATTTAGAATTATTGTATAATATGTTTAATACTTTACAGCGAATAGACACTATACCGATTTTTTAACCAAAAGTTTGGTTTTATAATAGAAATTGGAAAATTTATCTATTAAATTCAGTTGGTTATAAAAATCGGTATAATATCTAATGTAAATTTTATGCAAAAATTTTTAGTTTAAACCATTAGGATATTTTAGATAGCCTAGCCCATATCATGTGCTCTTATTTTATTAGGAGTGGAAGGTTATCAACTGTCAAATCCATTGTCAGGTTATCTTTACTGATTTGGTAGAAGATTCTCAATAACGTCTAACTATATATATTTTAGGAGGTTTTTAGATTGAGTAGTGAAGCACTTGAAAACTTAACGTTAGATGACATTCAAGAGCGATTACGTAATGTTAATCAAGATCGTGCAGCTCTACAAAGAGCACTTGAACATAAACGTCAACAGACTAAAAAGCAAGTAGCACAGGAGGTCAAAAATTTAATTATATCCAAAGGCCATGATGTAATGGATATTATGAATTTTCTTGCCAATAATAATAGTAAGAATAGAAACACTAATAATGATAAGAATAAAGTAGCTGAAAGCCTGGCTCCTTGCATCCAATATGTAGATCCAGAAAATTCTGAGAATATATATATACGTGGTGTATGCCCTGATTGGATGCGAGAGCAGATGTTTTCGCATGGACTTGATCCAAAAAATAGAAGAGATCGGCAACTTTTTAAGAAGCAGTATTTAAAACAAGAGATTGTAGCTGTTACTTGAAAAATTAGATACAGTTACCCACAATTAAATATTATGGGTAATAGTGCGTCCCCACGCTCTGCGTGGGAACGATAAATAGGCATAGTTCTGGTATAATACCATGTTATTGAGAAGTTAATTCAATTTTCCCTTCAAAAACAATCTCCGCAGGACCTGTCAATGTCACATCTTGGTATATCGCATTGTTCTGTTGGAATAAAACAGATAACATATCTCCACTACGTACGTGGACATTAATAGGCGTAGTTGCATTAAATAATTTATGGAAAATTAATGCTGAAGCTACCATTCCAGTACCACATGAAAGAGTTTCATATTCAACACCCCGCTCATAAGTACGAACTTTTATATCTTGCTTTCCTATTTGTTCTACGAAATTTATATTTCTACCTTGAGGTTTAAAATATTTATGATAGCGGAGTTTAGCACCTAAATTACACACATCTATCTTTTCCACATCATCTACAAATACTACGGCATGAGGTACACCAGTATTTATAGTATGTATTTTTAATAGATGATCATCTATTAGGTTATCTATATCTAAGAGATTTAGATTAGCTTCCAATAATTGATTGGCTTCAGGATCTAAAACGCAAGCATTTATTACCAATGAATGCGGATTCCCCATACGGATACATACATCAGTACCAATAAATTGCGCTGTAATTATACCAGCAGGAGTTTCAAAACTTACTTCCTTGGTTTTGCCACTTAAGTTTGCAGCAAAACGTCCAAAACACCTGGCACCATTGCCACACATTTCAGCTTCACTGCCATCGGCGTTATAATAGCGCATACGAAAATTGGTACTATTTTGTGGTAATTCAAGGATTAATAGACCATCAGCACCAATACCATGGTGGCGATCACATAATTTTGCGATCTGGGTTTTATTAAGTTTTAATGTGCCATCACTATTATCTAATACTATAAAATCGTTTCCAGCACCGTTCATTTTGGTAAAATGCAACATAGTAAGATCGAAACACTGTCATCATTATGAAATTAAAATGCTAGTATACGACAAAATGGTAATTTCTCAATAACGTATGGCCTCGGCACCAGAATGTGTATAATATTGAGAAGTTACGAGTAATGTTGGGTTGCCAAACAAATGGCAACCTAACATACGATTTTGCATTATACTAGCATCATCATGGTGCATAAATTGGTTTGTAGCTCTAAAATAGGGCTAATACTAATCCAAATAGGGTGGGCAAACGGTCGTATCGTTTGCCCACGCAATAAGTTAAGGAAATATTGAAAATTTTAAGATGTGGTATGATTTATGCTGAAAATATGCAACTATTATTTAGCCCATTATTCAACTATAAATAATTACCATTAAATTCTATAAATCATAAATAGATATCTAAATAATAGATCTTTAGGTATATCTTAATCAGCTTTTAAAAATAATTTATAGCAACATTCTTAAAAATAGAGTTGACAGCAACACTAGACTTTTTAAACATATATAATTAGGAGCACATCTTAAATGTCTGCTGAAGTCTTAAAGACTATACAGGAAAACCAAGTAAAATTTATAGATTTTAGATTTACCGATACAAAAGGCAAAGAACAACATGTAACTGTTCCCTCGCATACTATTACGGAAGAGATCTTTGAAACCGGCAAGATGTTTGATGGTTCATCGATTTCAGGTTGGAAAGGCATTAACGAATCCGATATGATTTTAATGCCAGAAGCCACTACTGCGGTTATGGACCCTTTTTCAGATGAAGCTACGTTAATTTTACGCTGTGATGTTATTGAACCTGCAACCATGCAGGGTTATGGCAGAGATCCACGTTCTTTAGCAAAACGTGCTGAATCCTATCTTAAAGCTACAGGGATAGCTGATAAGGTCTATTTTGGCCCTGAAAACGAATTTTTCATCTTCGACGATGTCCGCTGGGGAGCCAGCATGAGTGGCAGCTTTGTCAAAGTGGATTCAGAAGAAGCGGATTGGAACTCCGAAAAAGTCTATGCTGATGGCAATATGGGCCATCGCCCCGGCATCAAAGGCGGTTATTTTCCAGTCCCCCCAGTAGATTCGCAACATGATATCCGTAACGCCATGTGTCTAGCTATGGAAGATATGGGGCTTAAAGTTGAAGTCCATCACCATGAAGTAGCTACTGCAGGTCAAGCAGAAATTGGTGTTTGCTTTGATACTTTAGTAAAAAAATCGGATCAAGTACAAATTCTAAAATACGTCGTTTGGAATGTAGCCCATTCTTATGGCAAAACCGCTACTTTTATGCCTAAGCCACTGGTAGGTGATAATGGTAATGGGATGCATGTACATCAATCCTTAGAGAAGGATGGGGTTAATATCTTTGCCGGTGACCAATATGCAGGTCTATCTGAATCTGCTTTATATTATATTGGTGGCCTAATTAAACATGCCAGAGTCTTAAATGCCTTTTGTAATGCTTCTACTAATTCTTATAAGCGTTTAGTTCCTGGTTTTGAAGCTCCAGTAATGTTGGCCTATTCAGCCCGCAATCGTTCTGCATCTATTCGGGTTCCTTATGTAAATAATCCTAAAGCACGTCGTATTGAAGTACGGTTCCCTGATTCAACAGCAAATCCATATTTAGCTTTCTCAGCCATGATGATGGCTGGTGTTGATGGTATTATTAATAAGATTCATCCTGGTGATGCTATGGACAAGGATCTTTATGATTTGCCACCAGAAGAAGAGAAGCAGATTCCTCAGGTATGTTTTGCGTTTGATCAGGCACTAGATGCTTTGGATAAGGATCGACAATTTTTGCTTGCTGGAGATGTCTTTAGTAATGATTTGATTGATGCTTATATTAGTCTTAAGATGGCTGAAGTTACACAGCTTCGTATGACTACACATCCTGTAGAATTTGATTTATATTATAGCTTGTAATATTATCTTGTAAGTTTGGGTTGACATCCTCACCGTCAACCTAGCATCAAAAAAATTTTTCATAAATAGCAGCCCATAGAATCCATAGAATAGATATTATACTGATTTTCGCATATTGACATTAGCATCTTAATGCTGTAAGAAAAAGCCTAGAGGAAAAAGAATATTTAAGATTGCAAATGATGTTATGATGGACATACAAACTAAGGTTTTAAATTGGATCTTTCCAACCTAATGGAGTAGAATCATCCTGCTGTACTTTTGGATGGGCATTACTTGGAAATGCAGCAAAAAAGATACGACTCAACATCTCAGCCAACACCCCTGTAGTAAGAAATTGAACTCCGGATAACAAAAATAGCACCGCAATAAAAAGTAATGGACGTGATCCAATAGACTCAGCAAATACTAATTTCAAAATGAGCAAATAACCCATAAGTATTGTCCCAATACTACAAAATACCAAACCTATACTGCCAAAAAAATGCCCAGGACGTGCTCGATAACGCAAAAAGAAAAATACTGCAAACAAATCTAAAATTACTCTAAAAGTACGTGATAGGCCATATTTAGAAGTACCGAACTGGCGAGCATGATGCGTAACTACCGTCTCAGCTATACGTGTAGGAGAAGTTACATTGGCCATCCACACTGGAATAAAACGATGCATCTCGCCAAATAGGATAATTTCTTTAAGAACCTCAGCTCTATATACTTTAAGGCTACATCCATAATCATGTAGCTTAACCCCCGTTATTTTGGCTATTATGTGGTTGGCAATACGAGAAAATATCTTTCTTGTGGCTTCATCGTGGCGCATTTTGCGCCATCCTGCTAGTAAATCTAGATCTTGGGATAGTAGTTCATCAACCATACGGGGAATATCCGCAGGATCATTTTGTAAATCACCATCTAAAGTAGCAATGATTTTGCCTCTTGCTGCATCGATACCTGTTTGCATCGCTGCGGTTTGTCCAAAGTTACGACGATGGCATAATATTCTAACATGAGTACCATAGCTAACTGCTTCTTGCTTGAGTAATTTAGCTGTAGCATCATAGCTACCATCATCCACACAGATTAATTCCCAAGGATTAGAGTAATTGGCTAATCCCTGATGTAAAGTAGCCAACATTGGTGCAACGTTTTCTGCTTCGTTATACATGGGTATAACTATAGATAGGGTGTGGTTCATAATCTTTAAAAATTGCTATTGAGCATTGAGTGCTGTAGGTACGATAAGTCTAAACGTAATTTCATACATATAAAATTTATGGGACTGGTTCTAGGGTGTTCATTCTGTACTAAAAACGGTAAAACTTTATCATACGAAAAATGTGTAACTCGGCCATCCAATTTTCTAATACTCAACTATCCAGTTTTCTA
>LFCU01000201.1 GCA_001044195.1 Candidatus Achromatium palustre | reverse complement strand
AAAAAAATTTGCTTGTAAATTTTCTATTGTGAGACCTTACAACTATTATAAAAATAAATGTAATATAATTATGATGTTATGTTCAAACATCGGACTGAACCAGTCCCGAAAATGCAACAATTTTTTACGGTTAATAAAGGCAAGCATTGCAGTAAAGAGGATATCAAGAGACTTATGACGGAAGCTAATATAGCAGCAAGTGTATTACATATTTGCTCGAGACCTGGGGAATCAAGTTAGCAGCGTAGGTTGGGTTGATGGCCGTATCATCAACCCAACATATTAAAAACATATCGATTTTTAACGATACTCAAACTGTAACACTACAGCTCGTAGGTGCGGTTACGCTTCGCTAATCGCACCTACCGTGCTGCCGGGTACTTTTGTTAGACCATTTTGTAATATATTTAGAATTTGTAATGACGGCGATTGAAGCACTATAAGTCCCTCAAATGGTTCTAGTTTGTCAAATAAATCATTGAAATGTGTTTGAATAAGAAACACTTTTTTCGATTGTTTCGTTTTTTTTGCATTCAATAACAATGAAGCCGCTTCAGAAAGCGTTTCATAAGATTTTTGAACACGAACAAGAATTGGTGTATTTTCGAACTGTTCAACAAGTATTGCATCAATACCTTTGTTTCTATGAACAGGATTAAATGGTATTCCATTCAGCAAAGCAAGTGCTTCTTTATCTGCACTAATATATGAGCCTCTACCATTTTTTAATAAGTTAGATTCAGTTTTTGTTGGTTTTGATAGTCGTTGCTGAGAAAGTTCAATAGCTTCAGATGATTTATCAATTCCTATGTACTGCCGTCCAAGAATTTTTGCGGCAACACATGTGGTTCCACTACCGCAAAACGGATCAAGAACAACATCACTCTCATTAGTGACAAGTTTTACTATTCTTTCCAATAGTAAAAGAGGTTTTTGTGTAGGGTATCCAACTCTTTCCTTAGCTTTTGGATTCAAGTAGGGTATTTCCCATACATCATTCAATGGAACCCCTTGTTTTTTGTTTCCATGCTTAAACTTACCATTTTCATCAAGATCATATACGGATTTATTATGATCGTCTCTTGTTCTGCTTTGAAGAATTTGATCTATATTTGTTGTTTCCGAATAGGAAGTGTAAATAGGGTTAAATTTAAAGTTTTCAGAAGCTGAATAAAAATAGATATTCTGATGACTTGGCATTAATCCTTTCTTGGAATTAGACCAACGTTTGTAACTCCATATAATTTCTGATCTAAAATTATTCGTACCAAACGTTTTATCCAAAATTCCCCTTACAATATGGTTTGCATTGTGATCACAATGAACAAATATAGAGCCAGTGTTTTTTAATAAGATTTTTATTGCTTCTATTCGCTCAAATAGAAATTGACCATATGCTATGTCTGATCCCCATATATCATCAAAGCTAAACTTTTTCGTCCTATCTCGGTTTGTTAGGGAATGTTTTTTTTCTGTAAAGAACGGAGGATCAAGGTAAACGAGGTCAACAGATTCTTTTTCTATTGTTTCTAAAACATCTAAACAATCCCCTTGACGTAATATGTTTTTCATCTCATTCATCTTCGTGTACATTCTCCTCTGCAATAGTCTCTAGCAATGCTTTTAAGTCAAAACCGCTTTGTTGTTTAACATATTCCCAAGCATTATCTCCCCAATGGTATTCACCACCAATACCTTTGTAGAGTGTTTCTAAGGTTTCTTGAATTCGTTTTGCCTGTATCCTGTTTGGATAATAAAACATGACTCTTATTGGTTTATAACCAGCGGCTGAAATAACTTTAATTCTAGTGTGTTCTTTGTTGATATGGTCTCCATCTGTAGTTGCATCACGCCATTTGATTTCAATAGCATCAGAATCTACAAGACAGTCAATTTCAAATGTTTTTGGTCTTTGTCCAATGGTGTTGGTAATTTTAACAGCCCCAGAGTTAGGAAATTTATGCTTGAAGCATAACTTGGTTGCCTCTTCAAGCAAAGATCCAGCATATTTATAAAGAAAACGGCCTTTATTTTGGTAAATATCAATCATTCTCCCTTCTTGAGTAGTCACACCTAAAACCCGATAAATTAGGAAGTGGGATTGATCATCTTTTTCCATTTCTTCGATACGCACATCAATTTGTTGGTTCAATTTGTCTGAATAAGACTTCGCTAATTCTCGTAGTTCATTTTCAATAGACATTCGACTTTCTACTTTACACTTCTGTTGGATAAAAGGGCTAACATACATTTTTGAATAGAGTAACCGTTCAGCCCCTCCCCCCCTTCTGGAACGAAGAATCAAGTGGTTATGCCAAAAACATCAGGGGGGCTGAACGATTACCTAACATTTGAATAGATAGATTCTGCCATATCATCATATAGATAAAAGTCATCATCCATCTACGAATTTATCTGTTGGCACATAACAGCAATGAAAATTAGAGGAAAGGTGCGCAATGTGTACCCTACCAGGCTTGACATAACATTGCACCAGTGATTAAGGTTTGGACAAGTTCCCATACTAGCTTTGAAAATAGTGGTGCAAACACAGATAAGAGTGTTACAATTGAGTTTGTTATATTCATTAGTTGGTACTTTTGTTTTATTACAATTTATGTTATCATATTTGTATCTATTTGTTTTTATTGAAATGGCCAAAGTCGAGTTATGGTAATTAATGTGTAGATAATATTAAACTGTATCTCACTTAAAAATAATCTTTTAAGATTACAGGTTGTCTCCAATAAAATAACAAGAATCTTATGCTTGTTTAGAAATGACAAAATTGACCAACTATAAAATAAAAGTTGGGGTTGCGGATAATGTCTATTAATTGGAAGAACCACAAGTTGGATAACTCATTAACTACATCCCCAGTAGCTACAGATTCAATTAAACTTGTATTTGGAGCCAGCGGTTACATAGGTAGTAATCTTGTACCCTATCTTACTGCAGCCAATATTAAAGTTAGAGCCTGTTCTCGTCATCCTGAAGTGTTAGCTGCCCGTGAATGGTCAGGAGTAGAAATCTGTGCTGCTGATGCCTTAAAACCGGAAACCTTACCTGCTGCATTGGCTAATGTCAATATTGCTTATTATCTTGTTCATTCCATGAGTGCAGGACGTAACTTTGGACAATTAGATCTTGAAGCAGCCGCCAATTTCGCTAAAGCAGCAGCTGAGGCTAACATCAACAGGATTTGTTATTTAGGTGGATTAGTACCAAAAGATGCATCATCAGAACATATAGTTTCCAGACAACAGACTGGAGATGTGCTACGTCAAGGCACAGTGCCAGTTACTGAAATAAGAGCAGGTATTATAGTAGGCCCAGGTTCAGCAGCTTTTGAAGTAATGCGTGATTTGGTTTATCACCTACCAATTATGATTACTCCACGTTGGGTACAATCAAAATCCCCACCTATTGCATTGGATAATCTACTAGAATATCTAAAAGTAGCACCGACTTTAAGTGAAACTGCCAATCAAATCTATGATGTTGGTGGTCCTGAAGTTCTTACCTATGAAGCCATGATGTGTATTTTAGCTCAAGTTGCCGGGCGCAGTCCTCCTACAATTATATCTGTACCAGTATTATCTCCGAAATTATCATCATACTGGCTGCGTATAGTCACTTCCGTACCTACTAATATTGCTAGTGCGCTTATAGGTGGCTTAAAGCACGACTTTGTAGCCGATTCATCCCCGCTACGTCGTTTAGTACCACAACAACTACTAGATTTTAAAGAATCTGTACAAACAGCATTTGATGCTGAACGTACTGCAAAAACTCATGCTCGCTGGACAGAAGGGGCGTTTAATATGCGTAAAGGCCGTATTGATTATAGCTATTATGCCAAGCATGTTGCAGGCAGTGCTATTGCTAACTCCCCTTTAAAACCAACTTGGCAAACTATAACTGCTATAGGAGGTACCAACGGTTATTACGCATATGATTCGTTGTGGCGTATACGCGAGATCTTAGATTGGATGGTTGGTGGACCAGGTTTAATACGTGGTCGCCGTCATGCCACTGATGTACGCATCGGAGATAGAATTGACTCTTGGGAAGTAGTAGGTATTACACCAGAAAGTAATCTTACTTTGGCATTTGGTATGCGTGCTCCAGGCGCAGGAGTTATGGAATTTGCACTTGAACCTATTACTGATAATAAAACTAAAATCACAGTTCACGCTTATTGGCATCCGGCTGGAGTTTGGGGCTTATTGTATTGGACTGCTATGATTCCATTACATAGTTTAATCTTTAATGCCTTGCCAAAAAAAATTGCTCAACGTGCAGAAAAACTTGCATCAAAAGCATCTGTTAATTAAAAATGATATGCTTAAACCAGGTTTAACGCACCCTACCTTGCTTTTGCTGGATTCCTGCTTGCGTAGGAATGCAAGAATTCATAGTCCATCGAACTCGACAGTTATAAATCGTATTTCATAACAAAAAGACAAAAGCTTCATACTTCTTCCCATTAAGGAAAAAGTCGACATCCCAAATTGTAAAATTATGTTAAA
>LFCU01000256.1 GCA_001044195.1 Candidatus Achromatium palustre | reverse complement strand
AAGAAACACAAGCAAAAATATTTTAATGTACATTTTCTTATACTATTATTTCTATATATTAAACACCAAGTTGTTTACAAATTCGTGCCACCGTGAAATCTGGAATTTCACGATGACGCGGAATAGAAGTACGACAGTTGGTTGTTGGATTTTTCCAAATTGAATGTTCGCCACCTTCACGTACTAATTGGCAACCATTTTGGCTTAAATAGCGTAATAAATCACGCCGCTTCATGGTAAATACTTTCTTTAGGTACTACACGTATCTGTGGAGTTCCTGTCAATAATAAATAGATAGGCTCCTCTAAATCAGCCTCTGGATCAGTACAAGATGGATCAGGCGGCGGCAATGACTCACCTTGCATGAGATTTGTTTCGGCCATGTCTACTAAGGCATTTCCCAATAATTGACGCGCTTCACAAAGATTGTTACTAAAGGTGATCACACCAGGAAAATCTAGGACTTCAGCATGAACTCCTTCAACAAGGAATTTATACATCGCTTTGTAAATTAGCATGTTCTTGCTTCCACAACAATGCGTTGATGACAAGGCAATCTAGGTACAGACTGCAATAATTCAAGTATTGTTTGATAATCTAATTGTTCTAACGATATAGCCTCCTGAGAAAATGAACAAGATTTTAGGGAGTTAGTACCATCTAAATGGATAAACCAATCGCCAGCACCACATCCTAGATAGGTAGTATGGCATTCTGGTATAGCATAACAAGCACTTATTTTAACCTGTGGTATTGGAAAGCGAGTGACGAGTTCCTGCACTTCTTGAGCTTCAGGTATGGTATCCATCCTCGAAGCTCGTCCTGCAGGTCGCAATGGTAAAATCAACACATCCTTTACTCCAGCTTGTGCTAACTGTTCAGCAGCCTGCAATGTTGAATTAACTTCATTACTGCGAAATAAAATATTTATTGCTGGTATCCGTCTCCATTGTTCTGATGCTCTGTTTAATTCCGCCAGCATCTGTGGCAATTCTGTTAAATGATGTAATGATAGGCGCGGTACGATCCTCTGTGGAATCTTGGCCCAGTCTATAGTAGTAAATGCTGCTGTAGTAAACGATACATCGCATTTGCAATTTGCTAGTGCTACTAATAAATCATAAAAGTTAGCACCTGTTGCAGCATCATGCCATAATAAAGGCTCGCCACCACCAAGGGTAATGCCAAATACATTGTTAGCATCAAAAATTTCTACAATATTTAATATTTCTGCTAAATTAAAGTTACTTGTACCCTGTGGATTACTGGAGGCATAGCAAAAATCACAGTTTTTATGACATTGCGAAGTAATAGCCAATGAGACTTGCACTGGCCGCCATTGGCAGTTAGTGGCATTAGCATTCAGTCGCACTATATTAAGAGCATGGCGTGTGAGATAGTGCCATTCTCCAAATGGGAGCTTAACGCTACGCCACTCTGCTTGGAAATTGTTACCAGCCATCGCCTACTTGAATATTGGTTGGTTTGACATCGCCCCATAACCACCAGGTAATTAAATCAGCCAAGGTATTCACGCCAACATTCACATCCCTATCGTCTGTATCTATGATAATTTGAACAAAGCCTGTAGCACCTGAATCTAGTAATTCAGCTATTTCCAATAGATCATCTTTGAGTCTATTCAGTGTCTCTGTAGTAACTTCTTTACCTCCATAAGATCCAGTATTTTCAGTATAGGATCTAATAGTCTCGGTTGCTTCGATCTGTTGATAGATTATTATAGCAGGAATAAATGTTTTGTTAACATTAATACTTTCGGATTTGAATGTAGGTTCAAACATAGCACGGTATTTTGCACTAAATTTTCCTATAGCATCTTGCAATTCGGTGGTTGAGGCTACTTGCTTGGTATTGACATATACACCTTCCAAGGGGCGATGTGGTTTAGCATTTGCAAAAAAAAGTGGAACGACCTCCGCAGCATCAGGGTCCCAACCACTATCCAACAATCCAGGAATTTCTAATCTATGTTCGTCAGGATTTTCTATTTCTAATCTAATTGGTTTATTATCATAGAAATAATAGTATAAGAAAATGTACATTAAAATATTTTTGCTTGTGTTTCTT
>LFCU01000194.1 GCA_001044195.1 Candidatus Achromatium palustre | reverse complement strand
AATTAAATATATGTTGACTAGTATAAAGACATTTTTCTATCAAGGCGGCTATGGTTGGTTTGTGTGGGGAGCTTATAGTATGGGAGTACTATTATTAAGTGCTGAGATACTGTACTTACGACAGCAACGTAAAACTCAATTGACCAACATTCGTAGATTACTAAGAAGACAAGCTCAGGAACTTTCTGATGAAAGCACGGAATAAACGCATTATTCTAGCCCTTATCGGCCTAACAGCAGTTGGCATGGCCGCATATCTTGCCATTAGCGCATTACGTAATAACATTGCCTATTTTTTCAGTCCCTCCCAGGTACTGGCCAACGAAGCCCCAATTGGAGCAACCTTTAGGCTGGGAGGTTTAGTAGAAAAGGGTAGTTTACGTCGCCATAATGATAGTCTCAAAGTAGAATTTTTTGTAACTGATTTGGCCCAAAAAGTACCTGTTGTTTATACAGGAATTTTACCAGATCTGTTTAAAGAGGGCCAAGGTGTGGTAACTAAAGGGCGTTTAGGCACTGATGGGCGTTTTTATGCTGATTCCGTCCTGGCTAAACATGATGAAACCTATATGCCACCAGAAGTTGCTGCAAGTTTAAAAACTACGCATAAGTTAAAAGATACACGTAAATAGCATCTAACCCGAAACAGGGTGCATTAGTAAAATATGCAACAACAACCTAGAACAATCCTCGTCACTAGCGCATTGCCTTATGCCAACGGTCCCATCCATATTGGGCATCTAGTAGAATATATCCAAACCGATATTTGGGTACGATTTCAAAAAATGCGAGGACATCAATGCTATTATGTCTGTGCTGATGATGCGCATGGTACTCCAATAATGCTAAAAGCACGGCAAGAAGGTATCAACCCTGAAATCCTAATTGCCCAAGTAGCAAAAGCTCATCAAGCAGATTTTGCCGCCTTTAATATTGGTTTTGATCAATACCATTCTACTCATTCTGAAGAAAATCGTTATTATTCTGAACTTATATATCAACGTAATTGGGAGGCAGGACATATCTCAAACCATGTTATATCCCAAGCTTATGATCCAGTAGAAAATATTTTTCTGCCAGATCGCTTCATTAAAGGCCAGTGTCCTAAATGTAATGCTGAAGATCAATATGGTGATAATTGTGAAGTATGTGGTGCGAGTTATTCTCCTGGTGATTTAATTAGTCCACGTTCAGCTATCTCTGGCTCTGAACCAGTACAGAAGGAATCTACGCACTTTTTTTTCCGTCTTAACGATTTTGCGGATATGTTACAAAATTGGATTAAGAGCAAAGCGTTGCAGCCTGAAGTAGCTAATAAGCTGGCGGAATGGTTTGATGCTGGACTTAAAGAATGGGATATATCACGGGATGCGCCTTATTTTGGTTTTGAGATTCCCAAGCAACCAGGTAAATATTTTTATGTCTGGTTAGATGCCCCTATAGGCTATATGGCAAGTTTTCAAGCATTGTGTAATCGCACTCCAGGGCTAGATTTTGCAAGTTTTTGGGATGCCAACGTCAACAATACTGAGACTAATATTGGAAATAATACTGAGGGTAATACCAAGACCGAGCTGTATCATTTTATTGGTAAAGACATCATGTACTTCCATACATTGTTTTGGCCTGCTATGCTACATGGAGCTGGTTTTCGTACTCCTACTGCTGTATTTTGTCATGGATTTTTAACTGTAGATGGCCAAAAGATGTCTAAGACTCGAGGCACCTTTATACGAGCTAGCACTTATCAAGAACACCTTAATCCAGAAGCCTTGCGCTACTATTTTGCAGCTAAATTAGGTAATGGAGTTGATGATATCGATCTTAATTTACAAGACTTTACAGCTAAGATAAATGCTGATTTAGTTGGCAAATTTGTAAATATAGCCAGTCGCTGTGCAAATTTTATTACCAAGCGTTTTGCAGGAAAACTAGCAGTGAACTTAGCCGCACCAGAGTTGTATGCTGAGTTTATTGCCTGTAACAGTACAGTTGCGGAGTTGTATGAACAGCGGGAATATGCCAAAGCAGTTCGGGAAATCATGGTATTGGCCGATAAGGCGAATCAATATATAAACACTATGCAGCCTTGGGTAGTAGCCAAACAGCCAGGGCAAGAGCAAACATTGCAAGAGATTTGTACTATGGGGCTGAATCTATTTCGGGTTTTATTAGGCTATCTGCGCCCTATCTTGCCTGCTATAGCGATTGCATCTGAAGATTTTCTACAGATCCGGCCTTTGACTTGGGATGCGCTGCATAGTCCATTATTAGACCATACAATAAAGCCTTTTAAACCCTTATTAACTCGGATTACACCAGTTCAAATAGCAGCAGTTATTGAAGCTTCTAAGCAAGATCTAAAAACTCAATCTGTATCTTAGGTGCGATTAGCTTTAGCGTAATCGCACAATTACATCCAGATCATAGGTTTTATCGTTCCCACGCAGATCGTGGGAACGATCCGTAAACATCCAGATCGTAGGTTTGGTTGAAAGTAGATAATGTTGAGCTTCTAACATCTCAAGATATGTATTATTTTGTTTGCATCCTGTTGTTACTGTTTTATTGCCCACTATTACAGGTGTTAGGAATGCTCTACGCCATTTTTGTATATGCTTGGAGCAAAACTTTGGTAGCTGAAACTAGTGATTATGGCGATATAGTTATAACTCAAACTTATATTGGCCAGCGTCTATTACTTATGCATGATGGCGTAATCCATTCTATATATAAGGAAGGGCGATTAACACCTGAAGGATATTCTTATCCAGGCAGTGGGATTGCTGATGTCCTGTCTAATGCCAATATAGTTACAGATACGGCTAAGATTTTGTTAATTGGTCTAGGGGCTGGGGCCATGACATATTATGCCCGTAAAGAGCAACAATGGTGGTGTTATGATATTGATTCTGCGGTGATTGCTTACGCAAAAAATGCAGATTTGTTTGGATTTGTGGCCATTTGTCCGGCTCAATTGAATATTGTGTGTGCTGATGGCTTTGCGGCTTTAGAACAATTGCGCCAAGTAGATATTATAATTGTGGATGCTTTTTTTGCTGATAATAATCTTGGGGGAGTGGCAGCATTAACTCAACCATTACAAGATGCTGCTAATAGTCTCTTTTTAATCCATGCATCAGGGTTACCAGAGCAAGAGATTTCTGCTGTGGTACAGCTAGGTAAGAATTATGGTTTTACTGGTATTTTAAAAGATACACCTTTGTATTATAATAGCTTTGGCCGATGTTCACTTGATGATTTTCGTTATCCGTTTCGTATGCCTGCTAAGTGGATTTTTTTATCACGCAGTATGGTGTACATTGATCAATGTTTGTCATTAACAGGTTGGGAATTGTTAGAGTAATAGTAGGTGTGATTAGTTTTAGCGTAATTGCACCTACGGTCTAGCTATTATTAGTTATCATAAGTAAAATTTATTGTTTAACTATAAATTTATGTATGATTTTTTTCTTGTAAATTTCGAAAATTCTTTTAATATTGTATATTTAATAGTGATATTAAGAATTTTAAGTATTATAATTTCCGGGGTGACCGTTGGGGTTTTTAAGAAATTTAATTGTATAGTTTATATGGTTTTATTTATAGGCGATTTTTACCACAATCCTTCTATAAATAAAATTTATTGTTTAATAAAAAAATTTCATAAGCAAAAGGCTTGTATTTTACAAAAATTGTAGTTATATTAGTTACAGTAGTCAAACTGATAATTTCAGCTCTTTTACAACTAATTCGAAAAGTGGTTTTTGGTGGTTTTTATGAGACACTCTATCCTATTAATTTTATTAAAGTTACACCTTCGGATGGGGTTTGACTCACTTCCCCGCTTGAAAGGGGATTAAGACTTCAATCCCACTCCATAGATTTCAATTTTAACGTTTGACTCACTTCCCCGCTTGAAAGGGGATTAAGACCCAAAAGATCTTTTGAACGGAAATCGTTTGGAAAGTTTGACTCACTTCCCCGCTTGAAAGGGGATTAAGACATACACGTGGATCGTTGGGGTGGTCTCTACGTTTGACTCACTTCCCCGCTTGAAAGGGGATTAAGACGTATAGTTGGTCCTCCGCAAGCTATAGTTATCATTGTTTGACTCACTTCCCCGCTTGAAAGGGGATTAAGACCTCTCATATTCACTAAAAGCGTCGACCATTCTGTTTGACTCACTTCCCCGCTTGAAAGGGGATTAAGACTCTTTTATGGTGGCAGCCAATGCGATATATCGGGTTTGACTCACTTCCCCGCTTGAAAGGGGATTAAGACCTTTGATGACTTTCTCGATGACTTTCTTTATGGAGTTTGACTCACTTCCCCGCTTGAAAGGGGATTAAGACCCGGCTTCGAGACTACCGAGACCACCGAGACGTTTGACTCACTTCCCCGCTTGAAAGGGGATTAAGACACTTCGTGAATAGCCACAAAACCCATGTTTAATGTTTGACTCACTTCCCCGCTTGAAAGGGGATTAAGACTACCAGGAGTTGCCTGACCGTCAGAGATGACGATGTTTGACTCACTTCCCCGCTTGAAAGGGGATTAAGACATCTTTATAATTATCACCTGAAATATCCCGCCATTGTTTGACTCACTTCCCCGCTTGAAAGGGGATTAAGACCGGTTTTCAATGTTGGCAATTATATCGCTGGCATGTTTGACTCACTTCCCCGCTTGAAAGGGGATTAAGACATTTTTCATCTTTGTGATGGAAGTCAAGATATTCCGTTTGACTCACTTCCCCGCTTGAAAGGGGATTAAGACATATACTATGATGGTGGTTGAAACAATGTATAGCGGTTTGACTCACTTCCCCGCTTGAAAGGGGATTAAGACATATACTATGATAGTGGTTGAAACAATGTATAGCGGTTTGACTCACTTCCCCGCTTGAAAGGGGATTAAGACGGCTTCCTTGTTGTCAAAAGGGTCTCCTCAAGAGTTTGACTCACTTCCCCGCTTGAAAGGGGATTAAGACTTTATTAAAATAATTTAACAAATATGGGATAATAGTTTGACTCACTTCCCCGCTTGAAATGGGATTCAAATCATAAAAAAAGGCCCGAATAATTGGGCCTTTTTATTGTTTGATTACCTACTATCCATGCCTTGCAATCTAACACAGTGGAAGTACTTGATGAATATAGCAATTCATAATATCTCTTGGATTTCACCTGAGCAGTATCTAGTGAACGAAAATGATAATCCAGGAGAAATCCGCCACGAATATGTTGATGGAACCGTATATGCTATGGCAGGCGCGAGTCGAGGACATAATTTAGTTACATCTAAATTTGCATTGCGCTTAGGTATTCATTTGGAAAACACTCCATGTGTAGTTTTTCAATCTGATATGAAAGTTGGTATTCAACTTAAAAAGAATATGCGGTTTTACTACCCCGATATCCAAGTTAGCTGCAAAGAAGAAATAAATGCTTATTATAATATTAATCCTAGTTTAATTATTGAAGTGCTTTCGGAAAGTACCGCTAGAAAAGATCGCACTGAAAAACTATTGGCTTATCAGATGATTCAAAATTTGCAAGAATATGTAATTTGTTCTCAAGATACTCCATCTGTAGATGTTCATCGCCGACGTTGCAATTGGCAACAAGAAAGATTTATGGAAGGACAAATATTTACACTGGAATCTGTTGAACTTGATATTGCAGTGGATGACTTATACCAATTTTTGTTAATTTAATTAGTTCTACTTTGTCATATTGGGACTGGTTAAGTCTGATGTTTGAACATAACATCATAATTATATTAAATTATTTTTATAATGGTTGTAAGATTTTATAATAGTTGTAAGATCTCACAATAGAAAATTTACAAGCAAATTTTTTAAATTGACACTATCACAATATCTAGGACAAAATTTTGAAACGATTTTAGAGGATAGCATAATAAAAAATTTTTTTAAATAACATAATGTTAGTTGAGTAATTAGACTGAACCAGTGCCGTTATCTATAAAGACAAAGTAAAATTAACGACTTGCCACATGAGTCACTGATGATAACGCCCGCAAATTCCGTATAACTCTAGCAAGATGTTTACGTCCCTGCACCGTTACTAAAAAATTCAAAGCCCCAGAACCATCCTGATCAGTAAGATTAGCAGCTTCAATATTACAACCAGCATTGGATATTACAGTGGCTACAGTTGCTAAAGCTCCCAGTTTATTATCTACACCAACTTGGATCTTAGTAGGCAACTCCATCTCGATCCCTGGCTCCCACTCCATCTCTAACCAATTTTGGCGTAACCGCCTTAAATCTCCAAGATTACGGCAACCTTGACGATGAATCACTAACCCACTACCAGGATTAAATTTTCCAATTATTCTATCCCCAACTATAGGATGACAGCATTTAGCAAAATTAACCACTAAACTACCACAGCCCTTGATTACCAAACGTCCATGCTTACCAGAAGTTGCTGGGATATCTAAAAATTCTTTAGCATCATTAGCAGTTAAGCGACGTGCCACTAGCCAAGCCCAAATATTTCCAAGACCAATTTGCCGCCATAATTCTGTTACTGTAGCAAGCTGCATATGGGTTAATAATGACTGTAGACGCTGTTCTGTGATCTGTTCCCAAGTGACATTTAATGCCTTTAATTCTGTATTTAGGATCGAGCGTCCCAATTCACTAGCTTCTTGAGCAGCCTGCTGTTTTAAACAAGCACGTAATCGAGCGCGAGCATGACCTGTAACTACAAAATTTAGCCAATTAGGTTGGGGACGTGCTAAGGGATTGGTAAAGATTTCTATAGTCTGACCACTGTGGAGCTGAGTTCTTAAAGGTACCAGATGATGATCAACTCGTGCTCCAATACAGGTATTACCAACATCTGAATGAATAGTGTATGCAAAATCCACCACTGTAGCTCCTTGTGGTAGGACTATAATGCTGCCTTTAGGTGTAAAGACGTATACCTCATCTGGAAATAGATCTATCTTGACGTTTTCTAAAAACTCTACAGGATCTTTAGAACCCTGTTTGATTTCTAGTAAATTATTGAGCCAATCCTTTGGTGCATGAGTATGTATTTTAGAGTTGTGTTCAGTTGAAGTTTTATAGATCCAATGTGCGGCAATACCAGATTCAGCGGAACGATGCATGTCTTCAGTACGAATTTGCATCTCAACCCGAACGCCATTAGGACCTATGAGTAAGGTATGTAAGGATTGATAACTATTAGCTTTAGGCAAGGCAATATAGTCTTTAAAACGCCCTGGAACTGGTTTGTATAAAGAATGCACGACTCCTAAAGTACGATAGCAGGTATCCAAGCGATCTACTACTACGCGCAACGCATAGACATCAACTACTTCTGAGAATGGGCGGCGTTTGGTTTTCATTTTGTGATAAATGCTATACAGATGTTTTTGGCGACCAATGACGCGGCCTTTAATACCCTCTTTATGTAAGCGTTCGCGTACTGCCTGTTCTACAATTTGGATAAATCTGGTTCTTTTTTGATGTAGTTTTTCTACAGTATTGTTAAGACATTTATAACGCCACGGCCAATAGTGTTTAAAGCCTAGGTCTTCCAGTTCCAAATATATACTATTAAGTCCGAGACGATTCGCAATAGGACCATATATATCCAAAGTCTCCTTAGCAATACGTCGCATCTTTTGTGGCTCCATATAACCTAAAGTGCGCATATTATGCAATCTGTCTGCAAGTTTAATCAGAATCACACGAATATCTTGAGTCATGGCCAGCAATACTTTGTCCATATTGGCGGCTTGAGCTTCAACGCGATTTTTAAAATTTGCTTGGGTTAATTTGGTAACTCCATCAACTAGTTCAGCGATTTCGGCATCAAATACTTGGGTTATTTCTAATTTGCCAATATCAGTATCTTCTATAACATCATGTAGTAATGCAGCCATGATACATTTATGATCTAAGAACATGTCAGCTAAAATGTAGGCGACAGCTATTGGATGAAATACGTAAGATTCGCCAGATTTGCGGTATTGGCCATTATGAGCTTCGGCACTGTATAGATAGGCACGATAAACTTCTCGTATTTGGTCTTTGGGCATATATGTTTCTAAAAGACCACAAAGATCGCTAATACGATGAGTTGGGCGTTTTTGAATAGGTTTCGCTGTATTTTGCGGCGGATTTGCAATAGCATCAGTCATTTTGTTGATCCTCTTTAAATATAGTAAAAAATACTGTTGTATAAATAATACTTAAATAATATAATACTTATTTTACTAGTTCTAAAAATCTATTAGATATTTTGACATCATTAACATAAGATTATTCTAAAATTGGTAAAAAATTTTTTCAATTACCTAAAATTGTCATATCATTTTGATATAAGCCTAAAATAGCATCCTTCATTTTCACCCAAAAGTAGTTTACACTTTTATATAGATACTGTGTTGCAAACTATATGCTACAATAATATTTCACTGCATGATTTAAAGACTAAATTCGGCTTACAAAGAACTTTTGACAAGACATTCTTTCCTGAATGGCAGTTACCAAAATTAACTGAGATAACACCAGAAGATAGGGCTGTTTTAGATCGCGTTCGAGATGCCTATTTTAACCTAATCGAATATCCACCCTTATTAGAAGACGGGGTCAAAATGGTGATCCTAGCACCACTATTGAATCTTACTGGTTTTTTTCTACATCCATTCCATATCAAATCAAAATATGCCATCAAGTTAATTACGCTGGATAAAGATCTAATAATAGAAGGCAAAATAGATATTCTAATCTTAAAAGATCAATTATGGATCATGGTTATTGGATCCAAACAAGCAACCTTTTCTATCGAAGTGGGACTTGCGCAAATATTGGCTTATATGTTGGCAAGTAACACGCCAAGTAATTGTTTTGGCATGATTGCTATAGGTAGCAGCTTTGTATTTGTTAAGCTCGTAAAAGCTCCAGTACCTTGTTATGCTTTATCCCAAATCTTTGCATTGAACAACCCTAGGAATGAACTTTATAATGTCCTTGCAATTTTAAGACATCTTGAGTGTATGGCATTGAGTGATGACTTGGCGGTTGCGGTTTAAATTCTGTAGTTTAGAATTACATCCAATTGCGATTTTTAGAAAAATTTAATGATTACTAAATTGCACCTAACATTATTGGCACTTACGATGCTGCTTAGTTATGGTTTTAATAATCATGCCCTATCTGCATCTAATCACGAGCTTGATCCTCCTAAATCAAATTGGGGGATCATGTTATTCCAAACCACGGCAATTTTAATGCCGCGATTTTCTATATCCGCATATTTGCGATCCTTGAAATCTGAATTAGGCCAATCTAAATCTGTAACTTCAGCCCCTAAACCACCACAGTGGGGACCATCAGCAGCACAAGTCTCAGCAGTTACAACACCGTTAATTTCTAAACTTGCCGAGGCTGACGATGACGACAATAAAGTCTCTAAACCAGAACCCCATCATATTATTAACACTGGTAGTTCGGTTAAAATTTTAGCTAAAACAGTAACTTATGAAGGTATTTCTGTGATAGGTGATTTTGTGTATGGAGTAGTATTTGCAAGCCTGGCAGGTGGGATTGGATTAGCTACAGCTTCAATTATTAGCGAACCTGCCCTGTATCTTTTTCATGAATTAGCTTGGGATCAGGCGGAGGATTCTGAATCTGATATGTTTGCAGAGGAAGAAGAGGAACCAGATTCAGCATCTATTTCTTTAAAAACCACAACATTTGCTTTGGCTAATACAGTACGTATTTTAGGATCAGCTTGGTTAGTAACTGGCAGTCTAACTGCTACTTTAGGCTTTTTTCTGTTTAGCAATTTTGAAGATTCAACATCCTATGCTATAAATGAGTTCCTATGGTCACATTTAGCACCGTAGGTTAGGTTGCCATCCATTTGGCAACCCAACATTGTAGGGTGCGCATTGCGCACCATTGTCAATGTGACAATGTAAAATTAGGATACTTACTTTTAGACCGCTATGCTACTTAAATTTTTTAAAAATACTCATGCACCCATTCATAAATATCGCTGTTCGTGCAGCCCGTAGTGCAGGACGTATCATCACACGTCACTATGAACGTACCGACACTTTACAAATACACGAAAAAGGTCGGAATGATTTCGTTACCGAAGTAGACAAACAAGCTGAAAAAATTATTATCAATGAATTGCGCAGCAAATATCCCAATCATGGAATCTTAGCTGAAGAAAGTGGATCACATAAAGGTGATGAATTTCAATGGATTATAGATCCATTAGATGGTACTACCAATTATCTACATGGGATACCGCAATTTGCAATCTCAATTGCTCTCACACATCGGAAACGGCTAGAACATGGAATTATTTACGATCCATTACGTGAAGAGCTATATATAGCTAGTCGTGGGGATGGAGCACGGTTAAATGATCATCGCTTACGAGTTTCCCAACGAGCAAGCCTAGATGGTGCATTACTTGGTACTGGTTTTCCATTTCGAGATCAACGCTTCGTAAAAGCATATTTAGGGATGTTTGAAGCTCTATTGCAAGATACATCGGGCATTCGGCGGCCTGGTTCGGCGGCTTTAGATCTAGCTTATGTTGCAGCAGGACGTACCGATGGCTTTTGGGAATTAGGTCTGGCACCTTGGGATTTTGCCGCTGGCGTTTTATTGATCCAGGAAGCTGGAGGTGTCGTAACTGATCTAGCAGGTGCAAAAGACTTTTTTACCACTGGAAATTTAGTCGCAGGCGGTATTAAAGTACATGGAGCCATTCTAAAGGCTATTCGACCGTTTTTATCTGATAAACTTCCTGCATAAAATAATAACTAGGACATCATAATGCAATATAGTACTTACAATATTATACTGTTTAATATTATAGTAATATTATTCAACATAGCCCAAGCTAATACCGCCGAAGATGAATTTAAAAAAGGCTATGCCTCTTTTAAACAGGCTAATTATTCAAGAGCCTATCGTTCATGGGTCACAGCAGCTAATAAAGGCAATGTCTCAGCACAATATAGTATGGGCATTTTATACGAACGTGGATTAGCTGTTCCCAAAGATCCTAAACAAGCATTTTTTTGGTACAAAAAAGCCGCAGACCAGGGTAATCCTTCAGCGCAATTTAAGCTTGGAGTTTTTTATTATTTAGGGATTGGGATTCAACAAAATTTTGGTGAAGCGGCAGTATGGATAACTTCGAGTGCTAAACAAGGCTATGGAATGTCGCAATATGGTTTAGGGTGTCTATATTATGAAGGTCATGGGGTCCCACAGAATTATCAAACAGCCTTATATTGGTTTCGTAAAGCTGGTAAGCAAAAGATCGTAGGTGCTTTAAATAATTTAGGTGGTATGTATGCTAAGGGTATTGGAGTTACCAAAAATCTTGTATTTGCTTATGCTTATTTTGATCTTGCGGTTCGCGCTGGAGATACCAAAGCTCAAAAGTATAGGATTAATATGCAGCAGCGTTTGAGTAGCTCACGCTTGCTAGATGCTCAAATCTTAGCAGATTCTTGGGCTACTGGAACTCATGATTTACAGTAATTGTAGATATCCTTGGAAACGATAAAAATTTTCCAAAAAGTCTTGACAACTTAATTTATCTTGTCTATATTATATAGAACCTAAGCAAAATCTTAGGTCAAGGATTGACACCCCTGTTCATTCACGGCGTTCCAACGCCAACAAACAACATTGGCGTTTTTACATCTGCATATCTATCAGTGGGCAGATGAGGCACCGCAAGGTGACTGGACTCCGTGAACCAGTAGTGTCAACCTCATACATAACCCGCTGGCATTTTTGACACTAATCTCAGCGGCTCTTGAAATATATATTATTCACGGAGTCGTCCATGACCCCTCAAGATTTACCTGTTGCCTTCTTAGATGAAGAAGGTGAAGCATTCACTACATCGTTGGTTATTGCTAAAGGGACTAACGTACAGCATAAGAATGTCCTGGAGCTAGTTCGTACCTATCTACCTGATTTAGAAGAATTTGGAGGGGTCGCGTTTCAAACGCGACTTAGATCACATGGCCAACGTGGTAGTGATACAGAATACGCGGAATTGAACGAACAACAATCCACCCTAATCCTCACCTACATGCTGAGTAACAATTATTGAGGATCAACGAATTGGAACACCATTGAATACAACAGAATCTTTACCTTGATTATTTGTTGGCGGTGGTTCTAAGAATATTTTTAGATGAAGAAAGCTCTTTAACGTTTTAGAAACAAGATCAAAAATAATTTTAGCATCTACTGATGCATTAGTAGATAGGGTTCGTTTATTAATAATACAACGTGATGGATAATGATCATAATCATCATAACGACTCCTACTAGTCTTCTTACGATAACGAAACTTTGTACCATTCCGTCCACACTTTACAGCACCTGTGTACTTTTGTTGACCCTCATTTGTCAGTGTCAATTTGCAAATCACTCTTGTCCCATAACGTTTGCAATATCTCAAACCAACATCTATATCACCAAAATAATCTCTTTGGATAAAAGCTTCACCTGCTACTGTTTCATCTGGAGAAGATACCGATACTTTTGGCCGCTGATCGATTTTCGCTTCTAAACATTGTAGGGTTTTATGTAATTCACCCAAATTAGTTAACTGAACCAGATCAACACATTGGGTTTGTGCAGCTAAAGCTGTGTTTATTAGCCAGATGAGCCAAAAAACGTAGTTTATGGATTTTAGAATAGACATCTTAAGGGATACTCTTTAGTAATTGGCCTAGCACGTAGGGCGGGAGCGCAACGCAATCCCGCCTATTATTGAATTTGTTATTTAAAATTCACAAAATGGAATGAATTTATTAAAAAGGCGGGATCACGTTGTTCTCCCGCCCTACATTCAACGATCCACCGTACGAGGTAATCTAGTCGTTTGAGATTTCTATAAAAATTTTCGTGCGGTCCAAGCATTAATAATTTTATGTGTTCTTCGTCTAATATGCGATAAGCAAGCAAATATAATTGATTATCCATACGAAATTTATATACGTACACTTCTGATAAATCGCCAATTTTTAATTCACCAAGTTTAGGGGAGATTGCAATATGTTTTACAATCTTATCTAAGGTCGCTTTTTGTAATGGACGAAGTTTTTTAACTGTTCGTTGAAATGTAGGAGTAACTAAAATTTTCATTAGTCAAACTGGTATTCCCCTACTGGATCTTCTAAATCTGCAAGTAGAATGTCGCGAATTATGTTAAACGGTAAATCAGGATTTTCTTCAGCTATCTTACCTATGTAAGACCAATATTCGATTTGTTTAGGCACAGAACGATATTGAACGATTGCGTACTGTTGCGCTTGGTTCACTAAAAATTCAGATAATTCTACATTAATAGCCATGATAATCCTCATTATTGTATAATTAAGAATATTTATTGCGAAGCTCCTTGCAAAGGCATCCCTTCAGGTCGATAATAATATCGCTTAAGTCCTGGATTTACAGTCTTAATGAGTAATTAACTCTACTGTGCTTGAGCATCACGATATTCTTTTAAGACAGCATTCATTTTTGTTTGCCAACCTATACCAAGGGAACGGTACCAAGCTAATACATCAGCATCAATTTGCAATGTAATTTGCTCTTTATCCTCATATTTATCCGTTAGACGAGACGCAAGTTTTTTGGCTCGTAGCTCTTCTACACCTTGATGCGGTATTGCTTTATCCCAAAAAGATTGAATAGCATTTGCATCATTTGCATCGTAAGGTATGTCAATTTGGTGGGTATATTTTGAAGTATGCTTTTTGCTCATGGAAAGTTGCCTCTCTGCATGAAATTAATCGGGGACCATCTGCACGATCTGTCCATACTAAAACAACTACTTTTCCCTTTAACCATCCAAGACTTATCAATCGTTGTTCCCCATATTGTTGTCTCGTATCTTCTCGTGTCAACATGGGGTTATCAAATACAGCTTCACATTCAGCAAGATCAATACCATGTTTGCTTAAATTTGTTCTTTGTTTGTTCGGATCTAAGCTGCTCATAATATTTGCATATTAATTTTTCCGGGCTATTGCGAAGCTGCCCGCAAAGGTATCCCTTCAGGCCGGTAATAATATCGCTTAAGCACGTAGGGCGGGAGCGCAACGCAATCCCGCCTATTATTGAATTTGTTATTTAAAATTCACAAAATGGAATGAATTTATTAAAAAGGCGGGATCACGTTGTTCTCCCGCCCTACATTCAACGATCCACCGTACGAGGTGTTTGAATGTACGATTACGCTTCGCTAATCGTACTTACCGTGCTAAAATCATCTGGTAGCTTTAATTCTATGTCTTTCCTCTCGTCTAATCATTTTTATGGCGAATTGCTCAAACGGTGACAGCAATCTTGAAGAAAAATGAGGATTAGGGTGCAAACCAATAAATGTCCTTTGTTTTTTGTGATACTCAGGATCGGTACTATTTATTATATTGTCATCATAGAAAAACTTTTGTAACTTGGCATTCTTGAAACTATAACCGTGGAAAGCATAAAGTAGATTTCTACAAATACGAAGCTGTTCTTTAGATAATTTGGGAAGAGTTGATTTCAACTTTTGTTCTCGTGATAGACAAAATTCAGAAAAAACAGATGGGTGGTTGGTGGCCAATGGACAAGCTTTAATGCTATTGCTGCTGGGGGTAAAAGTGCTATCTAAGTAATCTGTTGGATATGTAGCCATTTTGAATATGAAGTTTTCTTTTGGCATCCAATTGTTCATTTCAAAAACCCACTCAGTTATACCTTTTCCTGGTATATTCTGTGGATATTCAACATAGGATTTCAAAGTAAAACTGGTAGGAAACGAAATATTCCAAGGACGATGCGGGGTACGCACAGTGAAACGTGCCTTGCTTATAGGCCCATTCCATAGGCTACCTGTGCGAGTGACATATTGAATCCATGATTCTCCCCATGCCGTTGTATTCGCACCATGACGATATGTGTGATGGATCTTAACTGTTTCTAAGGGTTTGAAGCTAACTGTGTAAAGATAAACATTACCAAGTCGTGGAACCCAGTCATAGCTAGAATCAACCTTCCCTTTTTGTTGTTCAACAATCTGTCCTCTTACTTTAGTCACCAAATTTTTAAAACCATAGCCATTACAATCACCTTCATCATTATCGCATAATATCTCAGGAAAACCCATTTGCAACATGATATTTTCCCTTGTTGGATTTTTAAAGATATATACAGCTTTGACATGCCATTTATCGTGCTGGAAAGTCATGCGAATATCTTCTGATACCATACGAATTCGTGTTTCTTTTAAAGGTATTAGATCACTACCTTCACCACCAAATGCACTATCATTAGCAAAAATAGCCTTAGCTGGCATAATACATAAGGCAACTATCATAACTATAATTTTTTTCATTATTCACCAACTTACATTTTATATTTAATTATTCATTTTAATGTTGAAGTAGTATATAATTATCCAGATTAATTTTGGCGAAACTAAGTCTGAAAGATGGGAAGTTCTGTCCCTCCCACTGGAGGCCAGAACTTTCTTGGATAACTATATCACCCTATAGCTTCGTATTTCAGAAAAATTTATCGAAAAAGAGTTATCTGTTGATTGATGTCGCATCCAAGCTGTTGTTCTTGTAATATTATCTCGTTTACACGACGCTCCTCATCTATACTCAATACCGGATTATTTATCCAGCATTTTTCATGATATTCGGAAAATTTTTGTTGACCAAGCGGAGTTGTGAAACAATAACCTTTTTTTGCAAAAATTAGGTTACGATTGTACCAAAGGTTATAACAAGTTGTATTTTGCTGTACTTCGCCTTGATCGCTATAACGTTTAGTTTCTACTTGATGTGTTACTCCTTCTGAAGATGTGTTATGTGCCATACCACCATATCGTTGTGGCTCACTTAAATAATGCGCATAAGACCAACCTGTCACTCCATTGTGACGTACTTTAAACCACGGATAAGATTGCTCTAAAACTTCAACTTCGGTATTGTTGCCGTAGATTCTATCAATCTCGGGATAATCTCTCCCAGGACCAGAGCGTATAGCAAGATTATTTTCTTCTGAAGGATTAAGGTTTTGAGTATAAGAATAGGAACGTACTCTTTGTACGCTTGTTCTTGGTGTAGAACCTCTATTATGTTGTCCATATCCATCTCTAGCCCCCCCCAAATATGACGTTGGTTGTGGCTGTAAATTAATGCTGATAATGGTATCATGTTGTAGATTAATAGATTTTGCGACAGGATAATAACCGGAAGCACTTACTTTTATAGAATAATGTCCAACAGGTAATCGCATCCCTGGTGTATAGGTCCAAGGTTTATCTACAAAACGCACCTTTGCCGATTTTGGAATAGTATCTATAGATAATCTAGCAAGCGGAGATATTATTGGCGTAGAAGATGCAGATTTTTTTTGAGAAGGCGGTAATTCAGACGGTATAAGTGGGTTATGAAATTCTTCGTCGACATTAGATGTTGGTTTCGGCTGTAAATAGACAGTAACAATGGTATCATTCTGTAACTTAACGGATTGATTTGTAGGGTAATAGCCGGAAGCACTGACTTCTATAGGATAACGACCAATAGGTAATAGCATCCCTGGCGTATACGCTTGGGTCTGGTCTACAAAACGTATCTTTGCTGATTTAGGAACAGTATTTATAGATAACTTGGCAAATTGTTTCGGAGGATGACACGATTCTCGAAAACAAAGATCTCCAGTCATACTATTATATTGGATTGGATTTTGTTGCTTACCAATTTCCCGCCAAGCAGCCTCGGCAACTGGTTTATGCAAACGTTGGAATAATAACGGTAACGGTAAATGATCGGTACCAGGCTTTAGTAATTCCAGTAAATGACGGGTATAAATGCTATATTTGCCACGTGGACTATCATTGGCAGATTGGCCACTATCAGCAGAGTAGCTAATAAAATTACCTATCCCTGGATTGAGATTTGCAGAAAAATTGGATCGGATACCGAGACGTCTTTCAGTCCTCTTTTTTAAGGCTGCTATATTGTTCCGACAGGCATCAAAAATCAAAATATTGGATCCTTTCCCGCGACTATTTAATAGTTTTAAAATCCACTGCGTAGAAACAGGATGAACGCCAGGGGATACGCATAAATCTGCTTCACTCGCAATCTTGATACCTACTGGTACTAACAATTCTTCAGAAAATTCTGCATAAGCATCACACTTAGCAGTAACACCATGTCCAGAATAATACACCAAGGCTACTTCATAAGGCTTAAGATCAGCAGAAAAATTGCTAATTGCAGTGCGTAACTCCGTAGCATCTGCATCTATTACGCGAGTTACTTGAAACCCGTAGGTTTGTAGCCGTCGGGCTATGGCAATAGCATCTTCATGTGGATTGTCTAAAGGCCATACCAAGTTTATTTGTGGACATTGGGAATCTGCTTTTTCACAATAGCGGGGATATTTGCCATTTCCAATAACTAATGCCTTGCGAGGGATTTCAGTACGGACATTAGGTGTAAATGTGGAAATTTCAGCAATTACCACTTTAGTAACATAAATCCATAATAGGCCAATGAATAACCACCAACCTGTAATTTTCCAGATACAAGACTTCATAGCTAAAATTATCTTTTTTGATGTTGAATGACCATAACTTCTCGATATGCTCCTTCAGTAAGATCGTATTTTGGTGCATCTTGGATGGTATTACGACCAATTCTTAGCTTTCTCTCGACACGTCTAGGTATTAATATATCAGATGTTAATATGGATTGGTGGTAAAGAGCCATTAAATGTGGCAATTTTTGTATAGAGACTATGGCATAAAATTTTTCAGTACCAGTAGTATCATACAGGTAAAAATGCTCATACTTAGATGGTAATATAAGAATATCATTAGGAGCTAAATGGCGTTCCTCTTCGGACTTTTCCTTTTTAGACTCTTGTATTAATTCAAGAGCGTCACCAGCACTATCGAAGTGAAACAAATACAGATACATCTTCCTTTTAGCAGAAATTTTGATGGTAATACGATCTCCAGTTTGGAGTGTCTTATTATCTTGTAGTTTTTGTTTTTGACCTATACCACCTGGGCCACTATAGAAATATTCAATCTTTATATCATCTGCGGTGATTGGTCCCCTGGAAGGTTCATTATGTTTTCCCTGTTTTTCACCAGGCGGCTTAATCTTTTGACAACTATCTCCTATAGTGACTACACAATGAGCTGGAGCCGCTGCCTGTGCTGTAACTGCATAAGCACAGGTTAAGGCAAGACCTAAAATAGTAGTAGTTATAAGGTTACGATATCGCATTTTAATACTCCAAAGTTAATATATGGTAATTAAGCCAAATTAAGAATTTCATTTTTTACAAATACTAGATTTTTGTAGATAGTTGTTAAATCTTCTATTTTGGTACTATCAAAATTCTCTGATACAAAGTATTGGTATTTATTTGTATTAAGTTTTTCTAGGATAACAAAATTCCAAATAGCACCTATAATGTAGGCTCCTTTTATGGTAACAAAATTATTTAATTCTATAGCTGCAATCAACTCCGCTAATAATTGTGGTTGTGGATTTGAATATTGTAATTCTCTTTTAAATTCTTGGATAAAAAAATATGGTTTTTCTGGACTAAACAGTCCTTTTGCAACATAAAAATCACAGTTCCCGGTTAAAATAAATTCTTCTGTTGTATATGTTAGTTTTTCATCATAAAAAGCTCTAATTTCATGCTCTAAATCTTTATAGTATACTTTTGTTAAAATTGGAGCTATGAAGTTAATTTTTAAATCCTCTTCATTATAATCTTTAACAAAATCTTTATTTTCGGTTATCAGATAAGATAAAAAATCTAAGGTAGCGTCTGATAAACTGATGGAATTATTAAACCAATGATCAAAGCAATTATTTGAAATTTTTCTTTTAATATTGACTAGTTGTTTTAGTTGTACCTCTGTTATTTTACTGAAGAAATAAGTGGGTATTTTATTTTCTAATTTTCCTAACTCTCTATAAAGATCAACTAAATCTTTGTTAGTTAAAGATGCAATAAAATCCTGAATATTCATTTTGACTAAATTTAGTTCATTATTTTAAAACTTAACTATACGTCCTGCCATAAACTTTGATTCTATAAGCTTTAGCATAAGTAGTTTACTGGGTTGATTAAAGTAAACTTTTTCAAACCATAGACAAAATACTCTAAATTCCTCTAAAGTATATCCAGTCATGTCGAGAAATTTGCCTGGATCCTTTGCAATATCTTCAAATTTCATAAAGTACTAATTTGAAGTTATCTTAATATACATAATTATGACATGCAATATATTGATAATATTAGGATGCGTATGTCAATATGTAAAATCGGTATAATGTCTATATATATGTTTGAAATTAGCACAATAGTAGTCCAGAGTGCTAAATTTAAGCAGAGGCAAAGTCTGTATCTGCTCTGCTTTCTGGCTACTTGAATGCTAGAACTATTTTATTATGCGGAATTCCTTCTTGTACTAAAGTAGCGGCTATACCATCCTCCGTACCGTCATATTGAACCCAAATTTCATTACGAATATCAATATATAATACGCTGCCATGAATCCGATAATAACCGTTCCAACCTGCATAAATTAGCTCATAATGTTCTTTTGGCAGGCATATTAACACTAATTGGTCGGAGCAACCCAAGGCTGGGTTTGATAATTAAACAATAAATAATGACCAGCCAGAGGGCCATCTAATAATGCTGTTAGGCGTTTACTAGCTGCTGGACCACGTGTCGTATCGTTTAAAACTCTAATTTGATAATCTAGCATTGGATGTGATTCATCTGTAGCTAAAAGCACATAAAATTTATCATCACTCTGGACATTAGCTAATTGAATGCCACCTTTTGGTAATAGATATTCTTGCTCGGCCTTAAGATGTTGGTCAGATAAAAAGGCACTAAAGTTCCCCTCTGCATCCTTATATAGTAAATAAACACGCGCTGCGGTCGGTGGAATTAGGCTTACTTGCAACTTGTCGTAACCATATAATGTAGATCCAGAAGATACTAGCTGTGGTTCTCCATAGGTGACTGGATTTGTATTTAATAGAGTCTTCCGCAGCATTTTGGTGCGAAAGACGATTGGATCTAAAGTTTTATCTGTCAATTTTCCAACACAATATTGCCAAACATTAGTATCTGGCACTGGGGCTTTGCACTTTGGCCTAGTACCAAATATTTGTTCACATAATTTTAATGCCTGAAGTGGGTTAGTTAGCTGGAAACGCCAGGCTACAAATCCTGTTAAGGCGGTTAAAATACCAATCAATACGCCTATTGACTTTAGTATGACCCTAAAAGAAATAGAGGTGCTGTGAGACTGAGACTGTTGTTGCATCATAATAACATTGTATAATCCGTTGTTAAATCAAAAAAAGATATGCTAAATTGAATCGTTCCTACGCTCTGTGTAGGGTGTTCATTCTGTACCAAAAACGGTAAAACTTTATCATACAAAAAATGTGTAACTCGGCCATCCAATTTTCTAATATTGACTTTTAAATTAGTTTAGATTCGTATGACAGATGTAGGGCCGGAGAGCGAAGCGATCCCGCCTTTTTTGATAAAGATCACAATTTTT
>LFCU01000161.1 GCA_001044195.1 Candidatus Achromatium palustre | reverse complement strand
ATCAAAGTGTTTTTGCATGATGGAACAGAACGACCCATATCACGTCCTAAAGATAATGAATTACAAAAAAAGCACTACAGCGGCAAGCAAAAGACACATACAGTGAAAAACAACGTGTTAGCAAATGAAGACTGCAAAGTGACCTACCTAAGTCCAACAGTAGAAGGCAAGAAACATGATAAAAAATTAGCAGATGAATCTTCTTACAAACTTCCCAAAGGAAGCAAATTATTACAAGATACTGGA
This sequence comes from Candidatus Achromatium palustre, assembly GCA_001044195.1. Taxonomy (GTDB): domain Bacteria; phylum Pseudomonadota; class Gammaproteobacteria; order Chromatiales; family Chromatiaceae; genus Achromatium; species Achromatium palustre. The sequence goes on along the minus strand of LFCU01000161.1, from coordinate 10,353 downwards.
TTTCAAGGCTTTAATCCTGAAAATATTTTCATTGTGCAACCTAAGAAAAAGCCTAGAGGCAAAGAGTTAACTCAAGAGGAAAAGGATTCTAATAAAGCTATCTCAAAAGTACGAGTTCGTATTGAACATGTCATAAATGGAGTCAAAAGGTATCGAATCGTTAAAAACAGATTCAGAAATTGGTTGAAAGGATTTAAAGATCTTGTAATGGAAGTTACTTGTGGGTTACATAATTTTCGCTTGAATTTCCGTCCTTGGCAACCTGTTGAATATTCTACAGGTTAAAAATCGGTATAATGTCTGTTATACCAATAATCTGTTCTTAAAAAGTTAGACAAAGTTCTTACCTCCTATCAGTTTACATGTAGGATGGGTAGAGCCAAAGCGAAACCCATCATTTTAAGCTAATGATATTGATGCGCTTCGTACCTCAGCGCATCCTATATATAAAATTGATAGGTAGCAAGGACAAAGTTAGACATTTTTAGATAATTCGCTCGGATATGTCTACAAGTTGCAGGAACCATATAAATCATAGGATGCAGAACGTCTGGAATGAGTTCCCACGCAGAGCGTGGGAACGATAGATAATTTGTGGTTCCCACAACTTGATAGACGTGTCCGTAAAATATATGATAATTTATGACAAAGTCAAACACTTTTTAATTTCTACCTATTCTAACTATCTTAAGATAGATTTGAATATATTTGATTAGAAATTAAGGAGCAGTTTCCAGTTCTTATCGAAAATTTTCTCAATAATGTGTTGTACAATTAAATAATCTGTATAAAAGTATAGCCGCATAGAAATGCTTACGACATACTATTTAAAGATAACTACGTTACCAAGTTTTTCTAAAATTTGCGATATAATTCTCAATACTAATAAGTAGATCCGAAGTATCCACATGTATACACATAGGCATCCTTCATTTTCCAGTTTACACTTTTTATCGCTCCTACACTCCGCGTGGGATCTATCAGGTGTAAAGTACTTTAGGCAAGCATAAGAAGGATGCCTTTATCATTTAGATACAATAAGACGTTTATACATAAATTCAAGTTTTATTAAAATTTTATTTTAGAGTCTAAGTGTTTACCGTTTCCACGTTCTGCTTGGGAATGCATCAAAGGTGGGCAGTGCCCACCATACCACCGTCAATTAAAAGTTTCCACAGCAGCTTGGGAACGATCACAAAAATCGATATAATGTTTATTGAGTGTTTAAGTGCTAACTTTTTAAATATATAAATTTAGGAAATTCTTTTATGCCATACTATATATATAAAATTAATGGCCCCTTTTTATTTGAACATTTAGATCAAAAAACAAGCTTTAAGGAAGCTAAATCCATAGTTAAAGACCTACGCAATAACTTAGCAGCAAACGACCCTGCTAAAATACGTATGATATTCGCAAACTCTACAGAAGAGGCGGAACGACTACTCTCTACTCCAAAAAATCGAGACCATATAGTGATTGGGGAAGATTAATTTACGACTACTTATTTCCTACAAGCCTAAGGCTAAACTCATATTATGGCCTAAAATGCGATGAATAAGACTAACACACCCTCAACATCACCACCTAATCAACTTAAAGCACTACTTGGCAAAAATCGTGATACAGTTTTAGTATTTGTCAGTGCCCAATTTACCGAATTTTTAGATCACACCGACGAAGCCCTGATGGATTTTGCAGAACAGGCTCAAAACCATGTTATGCAAGGGCGTTTTTTTGAAGCCATGACTGGTATACGAAGACAACGTGCTGATATCGAAAAACGGTTTCGTACCGAAATCATTAAAGGCTTTGCAGAATTTGCAGCTAAACCATTAAGCTCTGACAAAAAATCCAATCAATCTGAAGAACTATCGCTTCTAGATCAAGATGAAATGGAAGAATCTGTTATTAGCGAAAATCTTGTCACTAGATGTCGCAATAATTATTTTACCCAATTATACGCACTAGCACGCCGTCTCAATGCAATGTTCCCAGAACGCAAGGTGACAGAAGAACATATTCCAGGTGGACCAACCCATTTAGTGCAGGCATTTCGTCGAGGAATATCCGATCTGAGTGTTCATGTTAAAGCCAAGATAGTGTTGTATGCTCTTTATGACAAATTTGTCCTACGACAACTACATGGCATGTATGAAGAGTTTAATGATTCATTAAAAAGTGCTGGTATATTGCCTAATCTTAAGACGATGGTTCAAAAGTCTAAAAGTCCAGCAGACCAATCTAAGGCCAAATCCCAAAACAATAAATCTAGTAAAGTCGCAAGTAAAGATACTAAAACATCTAGTCCTAACGATTCTTCTAAAGATACAGCGTCTAATAAAAGCAAAAATAAGGATACCAAAGCCACACAAGATACAACAGGAAAACCTGATCAAAAACTAGGAGAAGAGTTATTCGACTCCATCCTAGACCTAATGTCCAATCAACGTCCTGACAGACCAAGCGGTGAAGGCTCCGTACCAAGAGAAGATGTAATCACAGCCATTGACAAAATACGCCCTACCCAAGTCGGTGCTGGAGCTGGTGTACTATCTGATATAGACTCTTTACCTAAATTAGCAGTAGACCCACAATTTCTTGACAAAGTCAAACAAGCCCTAGACCAAGAAAGAGAACAGGTATTCTCACAAGTAGATCGCAACGAAATACAGGCTATTGATAGCGACACTATCGATCTGGTTGGTATGTTGTTTGATTATATGCTAAAAGACCCCTTATTACCTAATGTTGCTAAAGCATTACTGAGCCATTTGCATACTCCATATCTAAAATTGGCCCTTATAGACCAAACACTTCTAACTGACAGTGAACATCCTGCCCGTATCCTATTAGATATGTTAGTAGAAGCTGGGGGTCGTTGGGTATCTGAAAGCGATATTAAACGTGGTATATTCCCCCAAATACAAAGCGTAGTAGATAGAGTTTTGCAAGAAGTTGCCAACAATCCAGCATTAATGCCAGAATTACTAGAATATTTTAGGAAGGCTATGGATCAGCAACGTCGAAGATCAGATGGCATCGAACGGCGTACTCAAGACACGATGAAGGGTAAAGAAAAATTACTGACCGCTAAGCAACAAGCAGCCAAAAAAATTCAAGAGCATATCCACGAAGTACTCCTTCCAGAACCAGTAGAAAAATTTTTATTTCAAGCCTGGACTGATCGTTTAGCGTTTATTCTGCTACGCCATGCTGATGGTGAACAAAACTCTGAATGGCAAGAAGCTTTACAAATGACGGATAATCTAGTATGGTTGTTTGATCCCAACCGTGCTGAGACTTCATTGCGAGCTGTTGAAGAAGTTCGAGTTGGCATCCTACAAAACATCAAAACCACCCTTGAAACCATGGGCGGTTATCATCAGCAACATTTAGAGTCTCTATTTCAATTCTTAAGTGATCCTAAAGCTATTAACAATTGGCATGAAAATGCGCAAATTGAAGAAATTTCAGAACCCTTATTCGATCCTGATGAATTAGTGATCCAGAGTGCAGACGCAATGTCAAAAATGTCAATTTCTGCGAATTTGCTGTCACAACAAGCCATTCCAGGTACCACTAACAAACCTAAATCTATACCTAAAAAGGCCACTTCTAAAAATGGTGCGGATTCTAATACAGACAAGGAATTTGCAGAACGACAGCAGGCTTTGATTGAAAAATTGCGACGGCTCAAATTCGGGACTTGGTTTGAATTTAAAAATGATGATAACACTATCCGTAGACTCAAAATGTCTTGGTTGAGTCCAGCTACACTTACATGTATGTTTGTGGATCAGGCAGGGGTACAAGCAGATACTAAGACATTAGCAGACCTATCTTTACTATTAATCTTTGATAAAGCTCGAATTTTACCCCAACCTCGTCAGCAATTTGTACAGAGAACATTAGTAGCCATTAAAGGTGCTTTACAACGCGCTATGGAAGCCACAGATTAAACTCCATTATCAAGTATTTTGGTCTTATATATTTTAGATGTTAACTAGATGTTCAAACTAGCAATATCTAATAGACATTATTCAAAACCCCAATTATCCCTTTAATACCTATTTAGACAGGGATAGGGCTTCGGATAATGTCTATTAATATCTATGCGTATCCTCAATCCAACATTTATCTTAAAATGCACCTGCAAAAATATACCCAATGGCTATTATAAAGCAACCAGAACCAAACATTATTCAACAACAAATAAAAGATCTATTAGCAGAAGATATCGGTACTGGAGATTTAACAGCTACTTTAATTCATAAAAATTCCTGCTCCACAGCCACTATTACTTGCAACGAAGCAATGGTCTTATGTGGCAATCCCTGGGTAGATGCAATTTTTAAACACCTAGATCCAGATATAAATATCGCTTGGTCTTTTCAAGATGGGGATAATATTACTGCTGATACATTATTATGTACCTTGCACGGCAGAGCTAGAGCATTATTAACAGGCGAACGTACCGCTTTAAATATGTTACAAACACTATCAGCAACCGCAACCTTAGCAAGACGTTATGCCGAGGCTATCTCTGGAACTAAAGCAAAAATCTTAGATACACGCAAAACCATTCCGGGCTTACGCATGGCACAAAAGTATGCAGTGCGCTGTGGTGGCTGTCACAATCATCGTACTGGTCTATTTGATGCGATTTTAATTAAAGAAAATCATATCCAAGCAGCCGGATCAATTCGCGCTGCTTTAATTGCCGTTAAGCAGCAAGCCCCTGATATTGATATTGATATTGAAATAGAAGTAGAATCCATAGCACAATTGCACCAAGCCTTATCTGCTGGAGCTACTCATATTTTATTGGATAATTTCGATCTTAAGATGTTACAACAAGCGGTCCAAGATACTAATGGTCATGCCCAATTAGAGGCCTCTGGTAACATCAATTTACAAAATGTCCGCAAAGTTGCGTTAACTGGTGTCGATACTATTTCTATAGGTGCATTAACCAAGCATGTCCAAGCTATAGATTTGTCGATGCGCATAACTTCTGGTAAATTGTAGAGAGAAGTAAGTAATAGTCCAAAAATATTTTAACATTTTTACTTGTCAATGTATAAAAACATACTATAATGTAAATAGTAATAATAATATAAAAGATAAAATAAATGGAATCAATACTATGCTATCCATAAAACCGCTATCATCCTCAGAAACTGAAACCTTGACAGCGATGCATAAAAATCATTCTGCTCCCGCAGCTAGAACAAGAGCACAAGCTATATTGTTAAATAATAAAGGATTTAATATCAACAAAATAACGAAAGTTATTAACGCATGTAGACAAACAGTTGCAACGTGGATACATAACTGGGAAGATAAGGGAATCCGTAGTTTAATCGATTTACCAAGATCAGGACGGCCACGTATTAGACATTATACCGATTTTTGATTAAAAGTTCGGTTTCATTGTGAAAATTAGAAATTTTATTTATTAAATTTCAGTGTGTTACAAAAATCGGTATAATGTCTAATGGAACCAGAATTTTGGTTAAAAATCGGTATAATGTCTAACAAATAACTAAAAAATAACTAAAAAATAACTAAGAAGATAAGCTTTTTATGATTAAACCCATTGGTTCTAGTGAACTCAAACCACTATTTATATACGATTCTGAAGTACATCATCAAGTTATGCAGGAAGCTGAAAAGCTTCCATCCATAACCATTAGTTCGCAAGCTGCCAGCAATGCAGTGATGATGGGCGGTGGCTATTTTACCCCATTAACAGGATTTATGAACGTAGCTGATGCGCTCAGTGTCTCTGAATCCATGCGCATGACTGATGGTGCATTCTTCCCTGTCCCCGTCATGTGCCTCTTAGAAACCACTGATGCCATCAAAGATGCAGCTCGTATTGCGTTAAGAGATCCCAATATGGATGGCAATCCAATCCTAGCAGTTATGGATGTGCAGGCCATAGAACAGATTAACGATCAGCAAATGGAGCTTATGACACAAAAGGTCTATGGCACCACAGATACAGAACACCCTGGAGTCAAAACTTTTAATAGCCAAGGACGCTTTGCCGTATCTGGCACTATTCAAGTATTGCATTTCTCCTATTTTCAAGATGACTTTCCAGATACCTTTCGTACTGCTGTAGAGATCCGCAACAAAATTGCAGAACGTGGATGGGAACGCGTAGTTGCATTCCAAACCAGAAATCCCATGCACTTAGCCCACGAAGAACTGTGCCACATGGCCATGGAACGTTTAAATTGCGATGGATTAGTGATTCACATGTTACTTGGCAAGCTCAAACCTGGAGATATTCCAGCCCCAGTACGAGATGCTGCTATTCGCAAGATGGTAGAGCTATACTTTAAGCCCAACAGTGCGATGGTAACAGGTTATGGATTTGACATGTTATATGCAGGTCCTAGAGAGGCCGTCCTACACGCATATTTTCGGCAAAATATGGGAGCTACGCACTTTATTGTAGGACGTGATCATGCTGGGGTTGGGGATTATTATGGAGCTTTTGATGCTCAAACGATCTTTGATGAAGTACCAGAAGGGGCGTTACAGATTGAGATCTTCAAGGCGGATCATACTGCATATTCTAAAAAGCTAAATAAGGTAGTCATGATGCGTGAAGCTCCTGATCATGCTAAAGAAGATTTTGTGCTGCTTTCTGGTACTAAGGTACGTGAGATGTTGGGTAAGGGAATTGCGCCTCCACCAGAATTTTCAAGACCCGAGGTGGCTAAAATTTTAATGGATTATTATCAATCCTTGAAATAGCAAATAAACTTTTTGCATGTTGGTTTTTTTTATCGTCCCCACGTTCTGCGTGGAAACGATAAAACCCAACCTAAGACGCTAATTATGTGGTAATTTCTCAATAACACATCGCAACTGGTGCCATAAATTATTAAGAAGTTACCGATGATTTGCATATTGCTTTATTACAGATGTTGTTTTATAGTGGGAGGAACATTAAGACATGCGGAAAGATTTTTACCAAAATGGATTCCCTACATTACGCGGAATGTTCAAAATAATTCTAATATTTATTCACTTATTATTAATAATAGCTAAAGTAACATTGACATTATTCAGATTATATTTAGAAAAATACTACTTATATATAGAGAGATTTTACTTAAAAACAGGCTTAAACTTAAAAAAAAGGTTAACTAAATGAGTATAAAATTTTCAAGAATTTATATCGAACTTGTGGGCATTAGCCTACTAATATTAGGACATGTAGGCACTGCTCTAGCCACTAATGCTACTACAGTACAAGTACAAAATCCATACTCTTTTGTGATTCCAGGGCAACCTAATGCTGCGGCATTCATGCAGCTACATAATCCAAGCTCCCAACCTGCAACTCTAGTAGCTGCATCAAGTCCAGCAGTTAAAGCTGTAGAATTGCATACCCACACTATGCAAAATGGTATGATGCGGATGCGGCGCGTAGCAGAAATTGTAATCCCGGCGGGTAAAACAGTAACCTTAAAGCCGGGCGGACTGCATATTATGCTAATTGGCGTAGATCCAACTCAAGTTATGCCAGGTAAGTCGATAACTATAACTTTAAACTACAAAGATAAGACTCAACAAATCATACAACTCCAGGTACATAATAGAGTAAATCAGCACAAAATGCCTCATACGCACAAACATCATCACCATTAGTAGGGGTGCGCATCGCGTACCATAATTTTACATTTGAGGTAAGAGGTGCGTGGTGGCGCACCCTACTCTGCGTGGAAATGATCACAATCTTATGAATCATGGTTTAAGACTATAGATAAAACTGAAATGTTGTAGCCCCTAATGCGATAATATCTTCGTTTTGTAATAAAATACTTTCATCAGCGACAGCTTGGCCATTGACTGTTACATGCTTACCTTCTAAGAATGAAATATAATAACCATCAAACCGCCGAGCTATCATAGCATAACCTTGCCCTTTTGCTCCTAATTTAAATATAGTTTGACTTAAGGGAAATACACGACCAATATTTTCACCATTTTGAACTTGTAAATACCCAATTTTTTTAGGAGATTCATTATTCTGAATTTTAGATTGCTCTAACTCTACAGCCTCATCAGGAACACGAACACCCAAGGCAATACCATCCATACTAAATCTAAAATTATGTTTACCAATAAGCAGCAAATCCTCATGATTAAGATCAAGTGGTGCTTCTACTAAATTTCCATTTACATAAATAGGAAAATCTGGATCTATAGAACTAACTTGGCAATTTTCTCCTTTGATAAGCAACTCTGCATGATGCAAAGCTATAGCCAAACTATCAACCTGAATTTCACAATCAGCACCCCGCCCAATAACAAACTTTCCATCAGCCACATGATGTACTGCTAAAGCCCTTCCATTGAATATACATGTCAATTTTGGCATAACCTATCCTACTACCTAATATTTATCAATATACCATCTATATACCATCTATAATTTAGTAATTATTTAATACCCTCTACCAGTACCTGTTATTAGGATTGATTACCATGACAGTCGCTATTATAACACATCCACAATGCTATAAACATGACATGGGAACATGGCATCCCGAGACTCCAACCCGAATTACTGCTGTGGAAACTGCCTTAAAGACTTCAGATATTAAAACTAAATTACAATTCTATGAAGCACCAGAAGTGACTTATGAACAACTAGCACGTACCCATACCACTAAATACTTACATAAGATAGAATCTATGATCCCTAATGCCGAATCTGATAGAATCAATTGGATCGATAGTGACACAGGCATTATGGCTGAGACTGTGCAAGCTGCAACTCGTGCTGCTGGTGCTTCCGTATTAGCCACGGATTTAGTCTTAAATAACACCCATAAAGCAGCATTTTGTGCTATTAGACCACCAGGTCATCATGCAGGAGCTGATTATGCTATGGGTTTTTGTTATTATAATAATCTTGCTGTTGCGGTTAATTATGCTCTAGCACAGTACCAATTAGATCGTATAGCTATTATTGACTTTGATGTGCATCATGGCAATGGAACTGAGGATATTGTAGCTAATGATCCCAGAATATTATTTTGCAGCAGTTTCCAACACCCGTTTTATCCATATAGAGGCGCAAATTCGGTAGCTACCAATGTATCTAATTTACCCTTACCAGCAGGTACTGATGGTGCTGCTTACCAGAGCGCAGTACAAATCTGGTTTTCCAAATTAGAGCAATTTAAACCACAGATAATCTTTTTCTCCGCAGGTTTTGATGGTCATGCTGAAGATAGAATAGCAATGTTTCAATTACAAGATGTAGATTTTGTATGGCTAACTACAGAGATACAAGCTATTGCTGCTAAATATGGGGCTGGTATAGTCTCGTGTTTAGAAGGTGGTTACAATCAAGCAGTCTTAGGTGGCAGTGTTGTTGCCCATGTTCAAGCATTATTTGATTAAAAAATTGGCAAAAAATATTGAAATATTTAGTATAACTCGACTATCCAGTTTTTTTGACTAGACAAACTCAAGGACGTATCATCTGGTGCCAAGATATAGCTTCGGCACCATAATATAACTCATTGAAATATATTGATTTAATATTTTATGATAAAAATCAAACAGAAAAAACTGGATAGTCGAGTATAATCTAGCAAAATGAATACTCCACCACCTAAAGGCGGTGGTTTCGATGACAGCTAAAACTGGTGTTTCAGGCAAAAGCCTGCAAAATGGTTATCGGAATATGCCGACTAAAGCTATCTACCATCTATACGGAAGTTATCATTACTATCATGTGTTTGATTCTCGATGTAGGCTTTGATAACTTCGTCTGTTATATTACCACTGCTACGGCAAAAATATCCACGCCCCCAAATATGCCTACCCCAAAACTGTTTTCGTAGATGAGGATATTGAGCTAACAAAAGATAGGCACTTTTTCCTTTTACTAGCTGTATAAGACGGCTAATAGATATTTGAGGAGGTATTGATACCATAATATGTACATGATCAGAAGCAACATGCCCTTTCAGAATGTCCACTTTTTGCTTTCGACATTCCTCTCTGATAATATCTCTAACACGTTGAGCTACTTCTCCTTTAAGAACTTTATGTCTATACTTTGTTATCCATACAATGTGAAGATGTATGGCAAATACTGTATGAGAGCCATGACGATATTCTGTATTCATGCAGGAAATTATAACAGATAATGCTAAAGCTGTCGCCTAAAGGCGAGGGTTTTACTCCCAATAGGAGACAACAAAATACCATAAGACGGGTATAGAGACTGGTTCAGTCTGATGTTTGAACATAACATCATAATTATATTACATTATTTCTCAATTCCCTTCCCTTGTAATAGTTGTAAGG
>LFCU01000169.1 GCA_001044195.1 Candidatus Achromatium palustre | reverse complement strand
TATATTGTGCATGAAGAATTTTGTGTTGTCAATAGGGTAGGTTGAACTGCCTAGAGGATGCGTGATGGCACTCTTAAGCTAAACTTAGATAGTGAAGTCTCATTTAGTAAGGGTAGTGCTGAAATTAAACCAAGATTTCAACAAGTGTTGAAAAAACTTGCTAAATTAGTAAAAAAATACAACCAAACTGTTGTCTTTATCGTAGGGCATACTGATAATAAAGGCTCTAAAGCTTCCAACCAAAAATTATCAGAAAATCGAGCTATAGCTGTTCGTAATTACTTTGAAAATCAAGGTATTGCAAAAAGCCGTATGCACACTGAAGGCCGTGGCGAAGATGAACCTATAACAAGCAACGATACCCCAGAAGGTCGCCAAGCTAATCGTCGAGTAGAAATTTACCTGCGTCCTATAGTAAAAGGTAAAGAAGCTGAGGCACTTGAATCTCCACATTATGGTGGCTAAATAGCTGAAGTTTGCCATACATTTAATCGTGATCGTTCCTATCATGCTACGTGGGAACGATTATTTTTCTGATGTCGAAGCCGATCCTCGGTACTATTGAAAGGTTACGTTATTTGGTTTCCAGCAATTGTAGCAATAATAGCTTTTAACGCGCTAAGAATATTAAAGATAGTAAAGATTTCTTCATCGTCAGCCGCAAAGGATTTACTGATGCAATAGGTGTCATTTTGCAGTGTCATAAAATGCCAATGTTCACCAACTATATACATTCCATAAATTGGATAATGGCATTGTCCAAGTTCTTGTGCTACTAGCATAGCTGCTAATGTTTGAGCCGCAGGGTCACCTCGCGATTCATGCGCTTTCTTATATTCATGAAAACAAAAATAGGGAATCTGCGGGGAATAACGACCTTTGGCAATGATGGCATCTGGTTCGCCTGTTAATTCATAATCTCCAACAATACCAGTAATGGTGCGTTCCGAAAAGATTTTGAAAGTTGGGGCATTAAAGTCTACTATGGCCAAGACTGGGCCGATAAAATATTCAATCAGCTCAATTTCATTCCAGGTGTCTACGTAATTTAATAGTGTTTTTCTTAATCGATCCAGGATAATTTTTTCAATTTCGCCAATTTCAAGATGTGTTGCAGCCTGGAGCCATTGTTCTAAAGTGGTGTGAGTTTCTAGTCTTTGTAAGTTGAAAGTTATTTCAAGTTCTTCTTTGGTCCATTCAGAAAATAATTTTTTAGTTGCCATTATAAGAAATCTTGGTAATCAAGATAATCTAGCGAATCATGGTTGAAAAAATAGATGATAGTATTAGTCTAAATATTATTATCATTATACTACCTAAATATTACTATAACTCGACTATCCAGTTTTCTAATATTGACTTTTAAATTAATTTAGCTTCGTATGACAGATGTAGGGCGGGAGAGCGAAGCGATCCCGCCTTTTTTTGAAAATGTCACAATTTTTTACATTGCTATTTTCTACTAAATTTAGGCATTATGTCAAAGTAGTAAATTTATATAAAAGGCGGGATCGCTTCGCTCTCCCGCCCTACAAATTTATCAAGTCAAAAAACTGGATAGTCTAGTATAATGATAGTAAATTTATGAATCGATTATTAATTGAGGATATGATAAATGGCTGAACCTGTTGTAGCCAAAAAAGGCGCGTATGTTTTAGATCTTGAGGCTGGTGAATATTTTTGGTGTGCTTGTGGTCATTCCAAAAATCAGCCGTTTTGTGATGGTTCTCATGCTGGTACTGGTATGGAGCCACATAAATTTACGGTGACAGGAGAGGAACCTGTGGCCTTATGTGGTTGTAAGCATACAGCTACTCCACCTTTTTGTGATGGGGCACATAAACAGCTTAAGACTTAGAAGTCTATGATTTAAGCTAATTTATATGGTAAAATAATAGATAAATTATCTTAGTTCAGCTTCACTGCAAGATTACAAAATTTTTGAAGCTCAAAAAATTTTAAGTTAAGTGAAGCTGAGAGAGGGAAGTGATTTTATAATGCCTCAACACCCATTTCTCCAGTACGTACCCGAATAGTTTGTTCTAGATCAGTAACAAATATTTTGCCATCACCTATTTTGCCAGTTTTAGCGGCTTTAATAATAGCATCAATTGCATTAGATAGTTTTGCAGCATCTATTGCTATTTCGACTTTTATTTTTGGTAAAAAATCTACTATATATTCAGCTCCTCGATAGCGTTCGGAGTGGCCTTTTTGGTGGCCAAAGCCTCTTACTTCTGTGACTGTCATTCCAGAAATGCCAACTTCAGCAAGGGCTTCGCGTACATCATCCAGTCGAAATGGTTTGATAATGGCTGATACTAGCTTCATATAGTTGGTTTCCTAGTTATTTCAAAGTTATTGTGACCTCGGGTATGGTTACCCGAGAGTCTGGATATTATAGCTATTAAAATTTCTTTAACCAACCAATTGAGAATTTAGGATCATCATCAGTAGCAACCCATTCATCTCTGCCACCATCATTTTGGTCGTAATTTAAGCTGATCTCACCATAACGATCAAAATCTCTAGATATAGATATTTGCCAATGCATATAATCAGGGTTAATACCGTTGCTAGCAGTGCGCACTAGGCTCCCTGCATCGCGAAAATCATAATAGCCTAATGTAGCACTTAAATTGATAGCTTTTGGTAATTCATACGAAATTTTGCCATAATAATAGAGATCACCTTCTCGAAAAACATTAACAATTTCACCGTTACTAGCATCAATGCGGGGGGCTTCTGATGTTAGAGTATAAGCTACACCAAATTCCAGCATCTTCCAGCTAGTAGAAACCCCAAGTTCTGTAAAGTTAGCGTTTTGTTCTCTATTATCTTTGTAAGTATAGTAGGACAAAGTAATGTTATAGCCAAAATCTCCTGCACTATTACCAAAACCTGCATAAAAATCCCATTCAACACTAGGATCTTCACTAGTGTTATCCTTACTAAAATCTACACTAGAGGCCCAGGTGCCTATGGAAAAACCACTTTTATGCTCAAAATCTACACCACCTTGTACTGCCATGTGGTTTTCACTTTGAGTGACACCACGCCACATATAGTCAGAAACAAGTCCTACATTAAAGGATATTGGGGAAGCCTCTTCTTCTGCTATAGCTGAACCAGTAGCCATTACCAATGCTACTAAAGCTACATTAAAGATACTACGTTGCATAAGTTTCTACCTCACTGTTAAATTAGTTAAAAATACAACTCTATGTTTTTAAGTCTATTTATCTATATTAAATTTATCTATTTAATATTGTACCTAGTTAAGATTTAAGTCTAATTTAGTGGATTTCAATCCAGTAGTAAAATCAAATCTAATTATGTGTAGCATTATATATACCATAGACAAAAATGTCTATAATTTTCTATAAAATTTAAAATTTTATTTTAAAATCAAATAATAGCAACTGTGGCAATATAGATACATGTAATTTATTAAATACTAATTTAGAATCTATGCACTGATTTGAAGCTTAAACGAATATTTATAAACCAAAGCGGTGCAATTTCTTTACATACGAACTATTGCTCCCTCACTTTGTGCCGTCTATACAGCATCATAGTAAAGTGTTGGGTTGACGATAAAGCCCTCAACCCAAACTATGGCTGATAGATGGTAAGCTATCACCATGTCAACTATCATTACAGTATAAAGAATTTCAGAACATGAGCCTTGCCATCCTATACAGCCGCGCCAGTACTAGCGTTACCGCACCTTTAGTTACCGTAGAAGTACATCTAGCCAATGGCCTACCATCCTTATCTATAGTAGGCTTGCCTGAACTAGCGGTAAAAGAAAGCAAAGATCGCGTCCGTGGCGCACTTGCAACATCTGATTTCAATTTTCCTATTAAACGGGTGATTATTAATCTGGCTCCTGCCGATTTACCTAAAGAAGGCGGACGGTTTGACTTGGCTATTGCCTTGGGTATTTTGGGGGCTTCAGATCAAATACCCAATGAACATTTTAAGGACTATGAATTTTTAGGAGAACTAGCACTTTCTGGTGAATTACGCCCGGTTGGCGGAGTATTACCAGCAGCTCTCGCCACCCGTACCGCAAAACGCACCCTTATAGTTCCAGAAGCTAATGCTCAAGAGGCGGCTTTAGTTAAGGGTCTTAAAATTCTAGTTGCTCGCCATTTACTAGAAGTCTGCCAACATTTTACTGATAAGCCTTTACCTGAATGCAATATTACACCACCTAATAGCTCTACTATTATATACCCTGATCTTGCTGATGTACGTGGCCAATTACATGCCAAACGTGCTTTAGAAATAGCAGCAGCTGGTGGTCACAGTATTTTATTATCTGGCCCGCCTGGGACTGGCAAATCGATGTTAGCCAGCCGCATCCCTGGTATCTTGCCACCTATGTCTGAGCTTGAAGCAATGCAAACTGCGGCCATCTATTCTATCAGTAGTCAGGGTTTTGATTCAAAATGTTGGCAACAACGTCCATTTCGTGCTCCACACCATACAGCATCAGGCGTGGCTTTAGTGGGAGGTGGTAGTAGTCCCCGCCCTGGAGAAATCAGTTTGGCTCACGGTGGTGTATTATTTTTAGATGAGTTACCAGAATTTGATCGTCAGGTTTTAGAGGTATTAAGAGAACCTTTAGAAAGTAAGCGTATTGTAATATCTAGGGCTGCTCGCCAAGCGGAATTTCCAGCCCACTTTCAATTAGTAGCTGCCATGAATCCCTGTCCATGTGGTTATTTTGGGGATCCTATAGGCAATTGTAGTTGTACTCCAAAGCAAATCGCTAGATATAAAAGTCGGATTTCTGGACCATTATTAGATAGGATTGATATGCATATTGAAGTACCTAAACTTACGCCTAGTGAATTAATTGATCCCAATCCAACAATAACAGAGACTAGTATTAAAGTACGTGAGCGGGTAATAGAAGCTCGCAAGCGCCAAATAGCCCGTTCTGGTTGTCCTAATCATGCTTTAGATAATCGGGAGATTGATCGGGTGTGTCCTTTAGATGCTCAAGGCCAAAAGCTGATGCAGAATGCTATGGAGCGTTTAGGATTTTCAGCCCGTGCGTTTCATCGGGTTTTAAAGATTGCTCGTACTATAGCTGATCTTGCAGGGGATTCTGCAATTAGTATTGCGCATTTAAGCGAAGCTATTGGTTATCGACGTTGGGATCGACGGGAAATGCAATCTAAATAGGAGCTTTAATGTAGGGTGCGCACTGCGCACCTTTCTTTTATCCTTTTATCTAAACGTGACATTATGGTGCGCAATGCGCACCCTACTTAAACTTAAACTTAGCCAATTTAAGATCAATTCTACGTTTATAAAACGAATTTTTAAGCTTCCCAAACCAACGTGAAATAAGAACCATTGGGGCTTCTTGCAATTGTTTAATTGCTTTTGTATCCCAAGGCGCATTAGCACAAAACGCCGCCTGCTTCTCTAACGACAAGGTAGCATCCAAATTTTTAAAAAATTGCTTTAGATAAAGCGATGCCGCATAACTATGATCCCAATAATGATGCAAACACTGTTCAAATGAATGCACCTCAAAATGATTAGTTGCAAGCAATCCTACAGCACATTGCTCTACAAAATTGCGTGGATGCAAATGTGGAAACAGAAGGTCATTAATTGCTAGTGCATCAGTAAAGAAGGTCTGTGCCTGTTGAGCTGGCATCCCAATCACTCCAGCATTCCAAATTCTTAATGCTTCATATTGTACTTTCCAAGGTGCTAATTGCGCAGATCCAGTACGCTTAAAATACTCTAAATATTGCGGAAATAATTGGTCTGAAAGCGGACCTTCATATTTATGCATAAACATGCAAGGCTTTTCAGATTCAGCTTTTGGTTTCCTAAGTAATTGAAACTCTGTGTCTGGTAATTTAAGCCATCTGGTATCCCCATCCACATAAATAAATGGTGCTAATTGCCGCTTCGTTGCATCATTTAGGATCTCTAATTTCATGCGGTGTACATATTCAAAAGGACCGCACCATTGTTTAAGCTGTTGTGGTGTTATGGTAATATAATGCAAAAATGGATGTTTAGGCAAATGTTCTGGACGATCACAATAGATATATACGGCATAATCATCACGCTGTTGAGTGATAAGTAAATTGAGTAATGTAAGTAAAGAAAATCGTACCTGTTCATAAAATTTTATATTTCCATGAACATGATAAATAATGGTATTGGCCATATTATATTCTGTGTTTAGTTTTTAAACCATGATTTTATAGGCATTATGATTACCATCTTGGTAATCAAGATAATCTTAATGAATCATGGTTCAAAAAATATAGTAATATTCGTTAGATTATATAGTCTATAATAGTCTATAATAGTCTATATCAGAATGAAACTTAATTACGGCTCTTATCCACAATACGATTAGATTTAATCCAAGGCATCATATCCCGTAACCTTTGACCAATTTGCTCAATGGGATGCTCCTGAGTTAAACGCCGCATCGCCTTAAATTGGGCTGCTCCAGATTGATTTTCTAGGATAAACTCTTTAGCAAAAACCCCAGTCTGAATATCACGCAAAATTTTACGCATCTCGGCTTTGGTATCTTCATTGACAATGCGTGGCCCTCTGGTTAGATCGCCATATTCAGCGGTATTAGATATCGAATACCGCATATTAGCAATGCCACCTTCATAGATTAGATCTACGATCAGTTTAACCTCATGGAGACATTCAAAATAAGCCATTTCTGGAGCATAACCTGCCTCAACTAAAGTCTCAAAGCCAGCCTGAATAAGAGCCGTCAGACCACCACACAACACAGCCTGTTCACCAAAGAGATCCGTCTCGCACTCTTCGCGGAAACTAGTCTCTATAATACCAGCACGTCCACCGCCGTTAGCACTAGCATAAGATAAGGCTAACTCTTTAGCTTGGCCTGAAGCATTTTGAGCCACTGCGATTAGAGATGGGACGCCACCACCTTGATTGTAGGTAGAACGGACTAAATGGCCAGGTCCCTTAGGAGCAATCATGATCACATCCAAGTCTTTTCTGGGTTCAATCTGTTGAAAATGGATATTGAATCCATGCGCAAATCCCAGTGCAGCTTTGTTCTTTAGATTAGGCTGGATTTGTTCTTTGTAGAGACGTGCTTGATGCTCATCAGGAGCTAAAACCATCACTAAATCAGCAACACTAACTGCCTCTTCTATAGAGTGTACAGTTAATCCAGCGTCTTTAGCTTTGGCAACTGAGGCTGAATCAGGACGTAATCCAACCGTTACTGAGACACCAGAATCTTTGAGGTTATTGGCATGGGCATGGCCTTGAGAGCCGTATCCGATAATAGCCACTTGTTTGCTACGGATTAGAGATAAATCAGCATCATTGTCGTAATAGACGGTAATGGGCATATATGTTCCTTAACTTTTTCTTGTAACAGTAACAATATTTAATTTGGTAATATTTAAAAAATATTATACATTATTTAACATCCTAATGATCGTTTTATATTTATAAAGTATATATTTTAAAGATAAAAGTTATAATGGTAAAAGCATAATGGGATTATTCAATAGACATTATCCGAAACCCCCATTTTTACTTTATCGTTACTGGATTTATAAAGGATTTCGGATAATGTCTAATTCAATATTTGCAGATCTTGATTGTCCAACAAAACGAAAAATCAGTAAAAATACTGAGATCCAAATCAAATGGCAAAGTCAAAACGTAAAAGGAATGTATTCTTATCACATTGGAGATGCTCTTCAGGAAATTGAAGATGAGTATAATAATGTCTGGATTAGAACGGATTTTATATGCAATGTATGTTCCAAATTCACGAAAGGATGGAAGGGCTAAAACAGTTGTTGACTTTTCGTATACTATCATATATTATCTCCTACTATGAACATGATCAAAGTA
>LFCU01000151.1 GCA_001044195.1 Candidatus Achromatium palustre | reverse complement strand
ATTCCTTATCAATACTGGTGCGAATATCCTATTCCAAATTAAAAAAGTGTAAACTACTTTTGGAGGGTAATGAAGGATGCCAAATAATTTTTATTTAAATAACATAATATTATCCAATAAATTAGACTGAACCATTCCCTAAAATATCATTTAAACAAAAAAGATTTAAGTATTCCTACTATTTGACTACCATCACCAAAATGGTATAGATGACTATCTAAAGCAGCGATACCATCCTGTAAAGAGATAAACCTCCAAATAGCTCCATCGGTGACTGTACCATGAATAACTGGAATATTATTACTATTACCTTTTCTCTCATTAAAGATTCTAGCAGCTTCCATTTCTGCTATACACTGGGCATAGCCGCTGCCCAAATCTGATTTTTTTGCTTCAACTAATACTATTACTGGCGCAGTTATATATAGTTGGTTATTACTATTGCTAATAATAGCATCCGGATTACCAGTTAATCCTTTGTTACTGTCGACGTTAAAACTATTGCCTACAAAAAAGCTTATATCAGCATGTCTTTTTAGTTCCAGCAACACATTGTCAACAATCAGAGATTGGCGAGCCATTTCGGTATCTATCTTGATCGCTAAATCAAAGGCAACCTTCATGGTGTCTACAAACAACGAGCTTAATGTAACTGGTTCAATTGTGGTATAGAGTTTATTTACATCTTTAACCGTTATTCCCAAGTCGTTATCTATTTGTTCTAGTGTTTTGAAATCACTATAGGCCATTTAGCAACCTCATGTTAACGCTGCAATATTTATTGAATGTTAATCTGCTTTAATCATAAGATCTACTAGATCAAACAACCAATTCAGGGTACTTAAAATTCATGGCAAATTGTCTATAGCTGAAAGTTTAATCGGGGCTTTGGTAAAAAGCCATGATTCTACCGCTTTCTGTGGGTAATAATATCCTACGTCTTAGTACATGACAATTTTATAAACAATTGTTTTTATTAAATAATTTTATCTAATGTGGCTTTTTTTGATTCAAAAAACACCTAGACATTATCCGAAACCCTCTATAAATCCAGTAAAGATAAAGTAAAAATTGGGGTTTCGGATAATGTCTATTGTTTAAGATTTGTAATGAAGTTGTAAACATTGGTGCTCGCGGAAGACCACCAAAAGTACTGCGTACTCAAAGTACGAATCAAAAATAAAGGTTCACTTGTGTTTAGGTGGAGAATTTGGTTCCAGCTTCTTTCAGATCCTTAATTGGCCAACCATGTAGACCCCGTCCGTTGGTGTAGTATTTTCCATGCTTTGCGTACACAGAAGGTTTCTTCGGGTTGCACCTATCTGTTCCCTTCTCCCAAGGGCCAGTCTGGATTTTCACCAGTTAGCCGATTGACATGTCGGTCACACTTCTTAGGCATCTATCGTTTGCCCTGGCTTTCTCCTGGCTTGCTTTTTTTCTCTGCGCTCTATATTCTAGGCCTGAGGATGCAATTGCCTCTATCTCATTCCATCGAGTCATGGCTTTTTAAAGACCTAGGCATTTTGGCGGACACAATCCTCAGCATTCCCAGAAAATTCCGGCTTCACTGAATGTTTGGGAAAATTCCATCGTGAAATAGAGGCTCATCAATAAGAAGCCACACCATTCCCTGTTTCTTATTGTGTTCAATCATTGAATCCCCAATAAACCCAAATACGGGATAAAGCATGATGATAATAATCATCTATTACTGCCGTGTAAAAATAATTCCTTTCGTGCACATGTCGCTTTTTAACAAAGATCTTGGGAGAAATTTTACGTCTTACAATTTTTTCTGCGGCTTTAGCAAGATGAATGAATGTAGCTATCTCACTACGAAGTTTTTGTCTATCCTCAATGCTAATGAGGCCTAGATGTTCACAGGATCTTAAGAAAACAGATTCTTCTTTATAGGCATGAAGCTCAAACAACAATAGTTGAAAGGAATCCCCCTTGCGAATCCAAGGATGGGATTCCAAAACCTCTTGATTCAATATGGGATGATCCGCAAATAGACCCTTCTTTTTTACACGATGGAGATCTCTCTTATGTTGATTTTCATGCACAATGGACATCGCTGTTCTAAGAGGAAAGAAACGTTCGATGAGAGAGTTGCTTAGAAAGATCTTTGAAGCTGGACCGGTGCTTGCCATTGTTCCCGTTTTATAGCTTTTAACTTTTATAACCTCTGTAAACTCAAAGTGATCGGGAGTCCTTTGACTATAAAGATAACGGTCGGCTTGGATGAGTTTAAACGCTTCTTGTACGTGGTCATGGACTTTTTCAAGAAAGGGTGCAGGCTTGTCTTTATAGTAGGAAAGATCAAGCAAAATTCTTGTGTTTGGAATATAGCGTAAAAGCAGGTGTTTTCTTTTCTTAATGTCTAGGTAAGAAGCAAAGGCTTCTTTATGCATAAAATTTAAAAAACCATAGGTAATGTCATGAAAAAAATATCTTTATTGGAAGAATCCTCCGTTTTCTTGGAAAGAAGCCCCTGTATCCAGGTTTTAAACTCATTTTTTGAAAGAAGGAATAGATTTAAATCGAAAGCATCCTCAAAAGACATAAGATCAAGAAGAGAGAGATAATCTTTGAGCTTATCCGGTCGCTTTTTGGCAATCCTTTCCCCAAACAAGTATAACCACTCAAAACGCTGTAAAGCTTTTTCTTCATCTAAAGACTCTTCTTGTGTTGCGTAGGCGCGGTATTGGATTTTTTGGGCTTTTATGAAGAAACGAAGTGTTTGAAGTGAAAAAATACCTTTTTGCTTCTTCTTTAGAAGAAGATTTTCTACTGCATTAACGGAAATATCATTATAAGGAGGCATGGCATTAACTTTTTAAAAAAGAAAACAAAATCAATCGACTAAATATGAAAATAAAAGCACATCCAATTCATCTGCGTTGCACGTTCCCCACTTTAAACCTAACAGACGCAAGTTAGCAGCGAGGTAGGGTGCAATAACCAACGGGCATTGCGTCATTGTATGAAACCCAATTTGTTTGAATAATTTAGAATAAATTCGGCGCAATGCCCGTTGGTTATTGCGCCATACCTCACTTTTTGAATTGGGAATAGGATATTCATACCAGTCTTAATAAAGAATGTTGATAATATAACCAATCTATAAATTGTAAACTAGGAAATGAAGGATGCCAATGAAAACACCAAGAATTAGTTATTCTTGCGTCGATGTTATTAACTGCGCCTGCTTTACCAAACGTATAAATTCTGCCCTATCACCATGTGGATCTTGGCCTTTGCTACGTCGTGCTAGGTTTAAGACTTGTTCAAAGTTGCCTTGACCAACAAATCGAGATTTACGAAGCAATAATCCAAATTCAGCTACGGCAGCGGCAAAGGTGAAATTTTCTGATGCCTGGTCTAATGGTTTTAAAATATTGGTAATTGGATTGCTCCAGAGAACGCTTTTAGTAGCATTTGGTTGCTTATAGCGTAAATGTAAGGTTAAGATTTCTGCACTAGTTGCCTGAGCAGATTGTTGGTTAGTTTGATAACGTAAGGGTAATAATGTTGGTCTATCAGCATCAGATTGATCCTGTTGGCCAGTAGGAATTAACTCATAAAAGGCCGTTACTTGGTGTCCAGCTCCTAATTCACCTGCATCTTTTTTGTCATCTTGAAAATCTTCGGCTTGTAATTTACGATTTTCATAACCAATCAGGCGATAAGATTTAATATGTTGGGGGTTAAATTCAATTTGCAGTTTTACATCTTTAGCTATAGTAAAGAGAGTGCCACTGAATTGGCTAACCAGAACCTTCTTGGCTTCTCGCAGATTGTCGATATAAGCATAGTTACCATTGCCTTTATTGGCCAATTGTTCCATTTTGGTATCCTGATAGTTACCAGAACCAAAGCCTAAGACAGTTAAGAAAATTCCCTCTTCACGTTTGGCTTCAATAAGACGTACTAATTCGCCTTCACTACTAATACCAACGTTAAAATCACCATCGGTAGCTAAGATAACCCGATTATTGCCATTGGGACGGAAATTTTTCTTAGCTAGATCATAAGCAAGTTGGATTCCTGCTCCACCAGCCGTAGAACCTCCAGCTTCAAGTTGATTGATAGCAGCTCTAATAGTTTGGGTTGCATTGCCTGGTGTTGGTGGTAATACCACTCTGGCTGAACCTGCATAGACTACTAGAGATACTCGATCTTGGGGACGTAATTCACGATTTAGCAAAGTAAGTCCTTGCTGTACCAAGGGTAATTTGTTAGGATCACTCATAGAGCCAGAGACATCTACTAAGAATACCAAGTTAGCGGGCGGTAAGTTTTCTTTAGGGATATTTTTGCCCTGCAAACCAATCAATAATAGTTGATGTTTGGGATTCCAAGGACATATAGCCCGTTCTGTGTTGAGACTAAATGGACGGTTAGCTTGAGGTTGTGGATAGTTGTAACTAAAATAGTTAATAAGCTCTTCAATGCGGATGGCATCGGCTGGTGGTAAACGATTATTAGTCAGAAAACGCCGCATGTTGCTGTAAGCTGCGGTATCTACATCAATGGAAAAGGTAGAACGAGGATTATCAGTTACTTTTACAAATTCATTTTCGTAAATACGACGGTAGTTTTCAGTGTTAAATTGTGGTTTGGGTTGGCTAGAGGTATCAGTTGTAGTTTGAGATCGAGAAGGTGTGATAGCAAAAGCTGGAGCTGGTTTGTTAGCAGGTGATATTGTGCTTTTATCTGCATAAATCGCCAATGTATCTTGACGTGCTGCTGGAGGTGCTGCTCCTACTTCTAATCTTGACCATAATTCAGCTCGATTGCGTGCTTCTTTTGCTAATCTATCTTGATGTACTTCTGGTGGAGGAGGTGATGTTAACTTATCTTGGTGTGTCTTCGATGGACTCGCAGATCCTGCTATTAAGTCTTGAGGTGCTTCCACTGATGCACATCCATACAAACCTAACAATCCAATATATCCAACCAAAACAAAGGCATAGACAATCAGTATTTTAGTATTTTCAAATATATTCCAATTTAGTATGATATTCATAGTATTAAATCTATATTATGTTAAATTTACTTCATGTTATAGTTAATCAAATATCAATGTGTATTTTTCAAGTTGCAATAATGATACTATAATTAACCAGTTACAGCACATTTATTGACTTAAATCATGTCATACAGCGAATTTACATTCCAAAAACTTGAAGATGAACTTCAGTTATCTATAGAAGAGGAAGACTTATTTTCAAGCGTCCAGCCAACCAAAATAAGCGAGTTTCTGTCTGAACTTCTAAAAGAGAATGTACCACTAGCTTTGTCAATTAATACCGAAAAAGCACGTTCGGAATTAATAATTGCCCCTGTATTGGTAGAATTAAGGAAAATTTTAGCCCACAAGATTAGCCTATTTTCTGGAGTCGAATTAAATATTGATCATAACAAAGGGTTAAATGGTGTTTGTGATTTTATTATATCAGCATCTAACAAGCAAATTATGGTAACCGCTCCAATCATAACTATTGTAGAGGCTAAAAATGAAAATATCAAAAGTGGTATTCCACAATGTATTGCTGAGATGTATGCAGCTCAACTATTTAATAGTGGTAAAGATATCGCATTATCTGTTATCTATGGAGCTGTGACCACAGGTAGTTCCTGGAAATTTATGCAATTACAAAAGAATATCGTGATAATTGACTTTATGGAATACTTTATTGACAATATTAGCAAAATTATGGCAATTTTGACCTATATGATAAATAAAGAGCATAATTTAACCAGTCGGTAATAGTTCTTTATGTTTTATATCAATGTCCTTGCATTAAGCCTTTCTATAAAACTAACTTAAGGTTAAGAACACTTCTTTCGTAGCCATGTTGCCAATTCGATTTCGTCCATAGCTCCTTGAGCAACTTTAATAATTACTTGCCCAACTTCTTCTACACCAAACTTATTTGGAATCCCATTAATATCCAAGCAAATTTTCATACTAGCATAAGCTGTACGTTTATTGGCATCATTAAAAACATGACCAACGGCAATATAGGTGGCATAACAAGCGGCCAGTTCATATACATCAGTAATAATCCCGTAATATAAGCGATTATCGATGCGGGCAAGCACGGCTTCCAAGGATTTGTTAGCTGCTAATCCTTGCAATTCATGGTTACTAATGACCTGCTCATGAATGAGTAATACTTGCTCGGCGGTTAGATATTTCATTTGTCTTGCAAATAATCTAAGACTGGCTGCATTTCTAGTTGCGCTGTTTTTAAAGCGGTAATAATATCATTATTAGTAGCAGCTTTTATAGAATTGATAGCAATTGAACTGTTAGGTACCAAATATCCTAGCACTTTATTTTGATCCAGTATTGCCACTGGAGTATCTCCAGCTTCGCGTATTACCTTAGCTGGATCTTGCATTTCTGTTACTGAAACTGTTTTATGGGTAGCTAGGTGTTGCATGATTGTAATCTCTAAGTAATCGGTTCAGGTTTTAATTTGCTGGCAATTTGACTGATTCTACCGCTTTCTGTGGGTAGTACTATCCTACGTATAATTAGCTTTACAA
>LFCU01000203.1 GCA_001044195.1 Candidatus Achromatium palustre | reverse complement strand
TAATAAAAATTGTTTTTAAAT
This sequence comes from Candidatus Achromatium palustre, assembly GCA_001044195.1. Classification (GTDB taxonomy): domain Bacteria; phylum Pseudomonadota; class Gammaproteobacteria; order Chromatiales; family Chromatiaceae; genus Achromatium; species Achromatium palustre. Next base: position 18,853 of record LFCU01000203.1, on the reverse strand, counting down.
AACATAATGTTAGTTGATGAATTAGACTGAACCAATGCCTAATTTCATAAAATTGTAATATTTATATAACATTATTATACTTTAATAGATAAACTAATAGATAAACTAATAGATAAACTAACTGAGGTAATAGAGATTTTTTTAGGTAAATCAATATGTATAAACTACACTTATATACTAAGACAACACTAACCGCTTTCTTAGCGACACTGGCATTCACACTGGGCATTAGCTCGTATGCTTATGCTGGTTGGTTTGACAAAATAAGCTCCTTATGGGGACAAACTGTCGAAACTACTCAAAATGTCTATGCTGAAAACTGGTCAATCCTGCCAGGAAACATTCGTCTCTGTGTTGCCAAAGAACTGAAAGGATGGATCAACAGCAACGTAATCCCCAGATTTGCTACCAAAGCTCCACGCATCTCTATAATAGTTGAAGCTCATGGCTCTGGCACCTTAGTAGACGCTATGAATGCTGGCAATACCATGCGGTGCGATATTTTAATTACAGGTAGTGATGTAGCAGCGATGCGTTGGAATGGCTACAATATTCGTAACCGCACCTCTGTGGCTTACTCTCCAACAGTTTGGGTAGGAGATAAGGAGAAACTCGATGCAGCTCGAGCTTATTTGAAAAAAGCCGCAGGAGATAGACTAACTTGCAATGATCTAGTAGAGGTCTCCAAAAAACGCCGTTACAGCAGAATCAAGGCTGGAGGACGTGGCCGCTTGATGGTAGAGATGACAACATCTAATTCCGGGCAAAGCATGTATACATCTTGCGTCTATTCCATCGCAGATGCCTTAGATCCTCAAGAGGTAGAAAGCAAGCTTAACAAAGAACCTGCCGTTGAAGATAAAGTTCGTGCTTTCTTTAAAGGCATTACCTTTCGACAAAACTCTACGACCACACTGACTATTAAGCCACGGGGACAGTTTATGCATCCTAATGGCATAAGCTATAAACATTTAGCCATTGCAACCTATGAGAGTTTTTTACCTCAATTAGATAAAGAATTTACTAAACAAGGCAAAGTAATGGAAGTTATTTATCCACGTATTAGTATCCTGAATAATTTTCCAGCGGTTCGGATTACTACTACTGGTAAAAATGGCAAGGCAACAGAAGCATTCATAAAATATATGATGAGTGAAGAGGCGCAACGTGGTTTATTGCGTTTTGGGTTTCGTCCTGCTAATCCCAAGGTTAATTATAGTGGTGAACACATAGCAAAATATTTCAATAATAATATTGAAGTGGGCGATGCTCCAGCATCGCAACAAATGCTACGTGATATGTGGGGTATTGTATCAGATGAACCAAAGGCAAAAGCAGTGCGCTTTTAAACCGTAGGGCGGAAAAATCCCGCCATTCTTGCTTTAGTATTGATGTATTTCGTATCTCAACATTGAGATCAAAATTCTGTTATGAAGTGCTGTAGGGTGGGTTGCAACCCACCAGTCACATCCTATAATGCGGAGATTTTAACAGATAATCGCGCTAATTTATCCACAGCATTAGGTTCTAAAATAGTCATTATTGGCACATACCAAAACCCAATAGTATTATGTAATCTCTCACACTTCACAGCGTCCTTCTCAGTCATTAATACCGTTCGCCCTTGTAACTTAGCAAAATCTTGAGTAGTAAATTTATGATGATCTGGAAACGAAAGTTCTTGTGCTATATTCAAACCTTGGGTACGTAGCATAGAGAAAAACCGCTGAGGATTACCAATTCCAGCAACAGCAATAATCTTCTGATCTTGGAAAGAACTTAATAAACGCTTCTGATATGGATCTTTTAGATCAACTGCATACTCACAGCTTAAGTCCATCCCGTATTCATAAGGAGCCAGTATAGCTACACTACTATTTATAATAACCAAATCACAAGTATCTAAGCGTGATGGTAGCTCCCGCAATGGTCCAGCTGGAAGACATAAGCCATTTCCCAAACGTCGCTGACCATCTATCACCGCAATTTCAAGATCTCTTTGCAATGTATAATGCTGCAATCCATCATCAGATAATAGAACATTGCAGCTATACCTACTTATTAATAATTGTCCACTAGCCACCCGATTTGGCCCAGCAACTACGGGACAATCACAGCGTCTGGCTAATAATACCGCCTCATCGCCTACTTGATCAGGATCACTATCTGGTCTTATCAATTGTGGCCATTGTTTGGATTTTCCAAAATAACCTCTAGTTAAAACCCCAGGCTTTAAACTCTGCTGTTGTAAATACTGCGATAACCAAATTACTAGAGGGGTTTTGCCAGTACCACCAACACTGATATTGCCTACAATGATAACTGGAGCTGATAGTGTATGAGTTTTAAACACTCCAGATTGATAGGCACTACGGCGAATTTGGACAGTGAGACAAAATAAGCGGGATAACGGATATAGTATTGTAGATATAAGATTGTTAGTTTGCCAAAATGTATCAAGACTGGCCATAAGTAATATTATTTTTCAAGTACCTGGATAGCACCAAATGCAATACGCAATAATCCTAAGCGACGTGATACATCCATTGCTGTAATAACGGATTGATGAGGAGCATGAGCATCGGCATTTATCTCTATTGTTATGTCTATGTGTTCCTTATTTTTCATCTCTAGGGTTAACCTATCTACGAGTCCATTAAAATATCTGTAAAAAAATCGGGCTAGGGATCGCTACGATAAGGACCGCTGCTGTAGTAACCAAAGCTTCTGATATGCCACCTGCTAATAATGTTGGATTACCTACGCCAGATGCTGTAATTACTTTAAATACCTGTGTCATACCAGTTACAGTACCTAATAATCCTAATAACGGCGAGATAGTAGCAATGGTGCCTAAGGCATTTAAGTAGCGTTCTAGCTTGGCGATTACCTGACGGCCTTTTTCTATTATTACTTCTTTAATGACATCCCGATGATGGTTTCTATTAATTAAACCAGTCGCCAGGATCTGTCCTAATGGCGAATCATTGCTAATATTGCAATAGTGTCTGAGTTGATGTTGCCTTCTTGATGCCATTGCCAAACCTGTGTGACTAGACCAGGTGGGATTACCTTACGATGGCGTAATGTCAATAAGCTTTCTAAGATTATGCCAACAGCTAATATAGAGCAGCTAATAATAGGCACCATCAACCAGCCACCTGATTGGATAAATGCTAGTACCATAAACAACTGTTTTTCAAAATACATTTAGATGTTGTGTCCTATAACCAGGTATTTGGGTATTGTCGATCTTGAGGAATATTGTTGACCAATAAGGCTACTATTAGGAGAATTATTGCCCCCATAGCTGCTGGAGCTAATACGTACCACCAACCGATGCGATGAATATGTTCAGAGCCAATTACGGCAATTAGTGCTGTAGCACCACCTGGTGGGTGTAATGTGTAAGTTAGCTGCATAATAGCTATAGCAGTTGCTACAGCCATTGGAGCTGCAAACCAGGGTACAGTATAAAATAGTTTATAGCAAGCCACTCCTACTAGGGCAGATATAATATGGCCACCTATTAGATTACGTGGTTGGGCTAATGGGCTTTGGATAGCACCGTATATCAGTACTACTGAGGCCCCGAAGGAACCAATGACAAGAGTTAAATCGGTGCCACTTAAGAATATTTTATTGGTCCATATAAGGGTTGAGATGCCTAAGAAAGCACCTAGCCATGACCATATAATTTCGGTTTTATTGACTTTTGGTATACCGTAGTTGTAGCCACGCATTTTATTAAGGTATTGCTTGAATTGCATAGTGTTGTAATTCCAAGTAGGTTGAGTTGGTAGAATCAGTTATATCTTATCTGATTTGAAAATGAAAGTCCAAAGAACCTTTAAGTTTTAAAAGTTGAGTCATGTGTATCCTGTTCAATTTGCAGTAGTAGCGCACCTTTTTTAAAATTATGGTGAGCGATATGTACTCTACTTAAACTTTTTAACCATTCCAATAATCTTTGGCATTGCGGGAAATAACTTTGATGTATCTAGTGCATATTGATTATTAAAAAAACTGTAATTGTCCTTGGCTATCACAAATCCAGACTTCTATTGCTCCACATTGAAAATACAGTGCTTTTTTAGTCTCGATTTCATATACAGTATTGGTACGTGAAAAAACCTCTATGCAAATTTCAGGTGCAATATGGGCTTTGTAGTCATCCATAACTGGTTGCTAGGGTGCATTCCCAAAATATGACAAAAACGAACTCCAGAAATCATGTGGCCTCCAGCAAATTTGGGCCACAACCCTATACCTCGTTATAATTTTAAATTTTAGGACGCAGAGCGTCTAAGATACATTTCCACGCAGAGCGTGGGAACGATAATAAAAGTGCTGGATTAAGTGCCACATATCCCATTTGTATGCCATCGCCATCCAGTCATGATGGAATTATCCACATAGCCTAGAGTTGCGTAGAAATGGAGATGCGGTGAATAATAATACAGGACGAATTGGAGCAAAATTAACTCGCACCTAATGCGCTAAAGATCTAAATTATTTAAGTTCAGGTAACCTTGTTAACATGCAGATTACGACACCACCAAAATCTAATCAAAATTACGTTATGTCATCCATTTCGGACATGATGTCTGGCCTTATGATGGTCTTTTTGTTTATTGCCGTAGTTTTTATGCTCTCGCAGCAAAAGCTTGTGGTACAAGTACAAAAGGAACGGGATCAAATTGCTCGTCATAAACAGGCTATGGATGCTATAGCCAATATGGCTAAAAAACATCGTACTGATTTGCATAAGGCTTTGATTATTGTCTTTGCCAAAGAACTGAAAGATGCAAATCAAAAGGCTGCTAAAAGCAACGGCATTCCGTGGATTGAAATAGAAGCAGACAATACAGTACGGTTTAATGCCCCTGAAGTTTTATTTAAAAGCAATAAAACCAGGTTAAGCCTGCATTATAAAAGGATATTACGTGATTTTTTCCCACGTTATGTACAGGTACTGTATGAGCATAGTCAAGATATTAAAGGAGTGCGTATAGAAGGCCATACCTCTAGCAAGGGTTCGTTCCTGTATAATATGGAGCTTTCCCAACAAAGAGCCTTTAATACCTTAAAGTATTGTTATAAATTGATCACTAATAATCAACATCGTAATTGGTTGCATACCGTAGTCGGAGCGCAAGGGTTTTCCTTTAGTCGCCCAATCAAAAATGCAAATAATAATGAAGACACTGATCGATCACGACGAGTAGAATTTCGAGTCATAACCAAAGCTGAAGAACGTTTATACCAAATCCTTGAGACCAGTCGTGCCCAACAATAGAAATAGAGTTAGAGATAATTTATGCACATCTTAGAAGCTATGACACAAGACCTAACCCTGGTGGTTTTTGCTATTCTTATGGTGATATTTGTAGGCATAGATATTGTCAGTTTCCATGCGAATCGCCATGTGGATTGCAAAGGTATCTTAACTAGCCTAGGTATGTTAGGAACCTTCATGGGTATCTTTCAAGGCTTGATGGAGTTTGATGTGGTTCAGATAACCAGTAGTGTCCCTAAATTACTTGCTGGACTAAAGTTTGCCTTTGCAACTTCTGTATTAGGTCTGTTACTTGCAACCTTTGTCAATATTTGGCAGATTGTTTGGTATAACATATTCCAACACTTATCAAAACAAGATCTTAAGGATATATATTTTTATAGCCTCAAATGGTTGGGATTAGGTAAATATCAAGATGCACCTAAGCCAGTGCTGGAAATATTTCAGCCCCAAAGTCCTGACGCTTCCTTGGAGAATGTAATAACTCAAGTACAGAGATTGCAAAATCAGATAGCCAACTTACATGAGTACATATATGCAGCCAGACGACAATTTAGCAAGCTGGATGCTAATGGACAAATATTACCAGATATGGCAACAGATTGGGTAGCAGTACAGGATCATAGCACTCAATTGATCTGGGAATATAAGCCATTAAAGGATGAAGTACGTGACTGTAGCCGTGTGTTTACCTGGAATGATCCTCAAATAGCTACTTACAAAGATACAATTCAAGATATAAAGTTAGCCGGTTTTACTGATTGGCGGCTACCAAGCATAGCAGAATTACGCACAATACTTAGATATCCAGGTCCGGATCAGCGTCTTTTTGGGCCGTTAACCAATCCTGAGCAACCATTGCCTATAGTGTTTTCTAAAGAACAGTTAGAAATGCCCATTACAGATGATAAAGCAGCTACAGATAATACAGCAGCAGAAACTATTGCGGATAATACAGAGCAAGAAACTGCTGTGGATAATACACAAACAACTGAGGATACCACCGCACCACAAACAACAATCTTCGGCTGGGCCGTAGCACGAGAAAGTGGTTTACAAGTAGCTACAACCAAGGCGCATGTATGGTTAGTGCGGGGCGGCAAATTATAGGAGTCTACTGATGTTTTATCTACCCTTTGATCTGATCTTAAATGTAGGTTCTGGACTCATTACTGCCTATGAGGGTTACAATTTTTTAAGTGTATGGATACGTGGTAATCCCTTAGAAAAGCGGGTAAAACAGCTTGAGCAAGATACAACTGCCAAATCGCAACAATTAACAGATGATCTTACCTATACGCCTAATCGAGCTGGCATAAATGCCGCTACTGCGGAAGAGGCACCGGCAATAGCCTTGTCTAGTGCAGAGCTTAAGGATTTAGCTAAACCAGTGCAACACATCTGGAATCATTCTAAACCACAGGGGCAAGATGCATCTGCTCTAGGCTTAGGTTCAGCAGTGATTGCTGTACCACCAGGGGATGAGTTATTGCATATTGCGCGAGATGTGTGGGATCTGGATCTGTTTTTACAAATTCAGCCTAAATACCCAGCTAATCTCGATTTAATTACTATGATTATGCAGGATCATAAGGGCCAGCAACGAGTAATGGTAGTAGAGAAGGATAAATTAACTCAATATGGTTGGCAGGTATATGGTGAAAATGAGCTATGGGAACCAAAAGCACGGTCTCTATTAGCAGATGTTCCTGAAGTACAGTGGAAGCAGGAAAAATCCTTATGGTTACCACGGATAGTAGAGAAATCTAAAGAGAAAAATATTCAGGTTCCACCAAGTAAACCTTATCCGCGTCCACAGGATGCTTCAGGTACCACAGCCTCCCATTCTGCACCCTCAGAACCAGATAATTCTAACCAAAGAAATACTTACATTGAATCGATTTTAAATTTTATTTTTAATCGAAATTTTTTGTATGCAGTATCTAGCCTTGCATTTGTTGGATTTTTATATTTTATAGTTCCACCTATTTTAGGATACCTAACACCTATTTTAGGTATCCTACCTAGCAATTCTCAAGGCTCAGGTGCTACAACTAAAATTTGTAAATTAGCAACCACCAAATCACAACTTACTAATTTGATAAATAAAATAAACACTGGAGACAAATTAAATAGTTCACAAAAAGATACCAATGGCACAACTACTGCTGCAATCTTGTTAAAACGGTTAGTCACTAGTGCCAAATTAAGTACAAATGATTGTGATACTTTAGTAAATCTTTTATTTGCTTACAGAGTTGCCATTTGGTGTAAAGATTATACCTGCACACATCCACAAAAAATTACAACCGCTGCTATCAAAGTTACTCCAACTTCTAATCCAGATAATCATAACACAAAAATTAGTAATCTTGTGGGATGTGCAGATAAAACAAAAGCACCTACAGAGGATTGTCGCATAAGAGTAATACAAGGTTTGTTTCCAAAAGTAGATTCTAATACTAATAAAGCAACGGTTAAAAAAAATGGCTCAGTCTCAAAAACTCAAGTATCTGATGCTGATATATGCCCTGATTCTCAAACCAAACTCAAAGCTCCAGAACAACGAGAAAGAGTAAAAATATGGATAGCTGCTGCTTCTAAAGCTAAAGGACTTCAAGGTACTGCTCATACATTATCAAACGGACACAAACCAATTATAGATTTAATTTCTCAACGCCTAACACAAAATCAAGAGCTTGATACTAGGGCTTGGCTAACAACCATTCAATACTTATTTGAATATAATTTGGCTTTGAAATGCAAAGCAATACCATCAATCTGTGGAAATATAAACATCATCATTGACAGTGCTCCTGAAAGAGAAGTTACTGTGCCTATGTTCCAACATTTCAACCAAAAATTACCGCCAACATGCAGGGTAACAGACGAAAACAAATTTAAAAAGGAAGATTTTAAAAAAGTAGATAATAAAGAATACATGGACTTTCTGGCTGCTGTAGTCCTCCAAAACATTGCTCAAGATCCACCAGCAGAATAGGTTGAGTGCATCATTTGACAATCCAACGTCGCACATCAGACAGCAAATAGGATTTGCTGAGGCACGAAGAAGAAGCTCGTAGGATGGGTAGAACGAAATGAGCGAAGCGAATGAAGTGAAACCCATCAATATATTAAACATATTAAACTTTTAAAATGATGGGTTTTGCTTTGGCTCTACCCATCCTACGAACTTGATTACCAAGATATGATTATCATTTAACTAAGTAAGATTGTCGTACTCTATGATTACCAAATTTACGATGCTATTAGTAAGCTAACTATGCCAACTCTCCTTATAGCAGATGGTTTTAAATTTTTCTTCTATGCTAATGAACATGAACCAAAACATATTCATGTATCAAAAGGCAATGATTACGCCAAAATAGAGCTTAACTCATTTAAGGTTGTAAGCAATTTTATGAAACCAAAAGAACTCAAAAAAATAATGGTAATAATGAAAAAACATAACGATACATTCGAGGCAAAATGGGATGAATGGTTTTCTTAAAGGTAAGGTGGCTCGTTTTGATGATCGTTACCTACATGTTGAATTAGAGGATGGTCGAATTATATCTACGCCAATATCTTGGTATAAGAAATTACAATCAGCATCTTTATTACAACTACAAAACTATCAATTTATTTGTCGAGGTACTGGCATAGAATGGCCAGAAATGGATTATCACTTAAGTATTGAAAGCATGTTGATATATCACGAAGAAAAACAAGTTGCATAATACCTTTTAGCCCGTAGGATGGGTAAAGCGAAGCCAAGTAGGGTGCGCATTGCGCACCATGAAGTATTATTGAGATGTTACGAATTAATTAGTGACAAACAATATCTTTTTGCCTTTGGGTAATTTTTTAACATAGCCTTCTTGACAAAGCCAGGTAGGGTGGGCAAACGGCTATATCGTTTGCCCACGCGAACCAAACAACAAAGAAAAATCATTTGATAACTCCGCATGGGCACGATGAGGCCGTGCCCACCCTACTTGGCTTTTAATACCGACGTTTCAATGTGCAAACTAAAATCTAAAATTATGGTGCAGTATAGCTTAGTAACAGCATATTAAGGAAATATATTGCACTGCAAACATCAAAGTGTAAACAAGGAAGCGGTTTCACTCGGCATAAAGGCAGTTATAATGGTCTACATCGGATTTTAAAATCCACATGATAATGTTCATCATGCCTGACCCATGACCGTCTTTTAGAAAATTGGATATGCCTCTTTAAATACTTACCATATTTGGTGCGGAATAGATGAGGCTGCAATTTAGGATCAAATATAACGCGCCATAAATTAGCACCATAACTCTTGGCTGCTTTATGTAAACTCACAATATGTGCTGCCATTGCTACATAATCTATCGTATAACCTGCATATTTACTTTTACTGTTAAATTCGATGCCATAACCTAATTTATTAAAATAATTGGTTGGTAAATGTACAGAATCACCTTCCTGATTTACTACTGGTACCATAAAATCTACTGACAAACCATTTCGATGAGTCTTGTGCGGTCTAAACCTTCCTCCTTCTCTAAACCCTGTTTCAGCATATTTAAATACTTTACCCGGTGCTTGCGTTTCCAATGTTTTATATGAACGAATAATAATCTTCCGAACCTTGGAATGAACATAGGTACGACCCAGCAATGCCGCTGTAACACTATAACTTATAAAATTTTTTCCTTGACTTGGTAATTGCACTCCACCTTTGAGCCTACCGTTGGATGTTGTACCATAGCAAATGCTTTCTTTAGCATATCCTAGTGCTGCAATCATCAATATCATGATTAAAATCAATATACGCATAGCTTTTGCCTTAAGAAACAAGATAAGCCAAGGGTACGCAAATGTGCCACCCTACCTGGCTGCAAGAAATATTGGATCAAGCTAACAACGAGATACTACACTTTAATATCTAGTTGCTATCAGCAATATATGTGTCAACCAAGGTTAATTACAACAATAAATGACGAATATCTTGTAGAAATTGTTTTAGCAAGATAATAAACTTAGCTCCATCTACGCCATCTATGATGCGGTGGTCGTAGGAAAGAGATAAGGGTAACATTAGGCGGGGTTGGAATTCTTGGCCATTCCATTGTGGGCGTGTTTGCGCACGTGATAGACCCAAGATGGCTGCTTCTGGTGCATTAATAATAGGAGTAAAATACTCTCCACCAATACCGCCTAGATTAGAAATGGTAAAGCAGCCGCCCCGCATATCTTCAGGCGTTAATTTACCAGATCGAGCTTTAGCACTGACTTGGCGCAATATTTGTGCTAATTGTCTGATACTTAGCTGATCCACATTACGAATTACTGGCACTACTAGGCCATTATCAGTATCGACAGCAATGCCAATATGAATATAGTTACGAGTAATTAATTGCTTACCTGTGGAATCAATGGCACTATTAAATATTGGTAAAGCTTTAAGTGCCGCCGCACAGGCTTTAAGGGCAAAGGGTAACAGGGTCAGTTTGCGTTCTTTATCATTAGCTATATCTTGATTATGAGTGTGGCGAAAGGCTTCCAGATCAGTAATATCCGCAGTATCAAATTGCGTAACATGGGGAATAGTAAGCCAGCTACGCAACAAATGCGCACCGCTTAGTTGTTTTAAACGAGGTAAAGGCTTAAGATCAATCGGCCCGAAACGCTTAAAATCGACTTGAATTGGCGGTGGAACCTGAAAATTAGTATCAGCAGTTGGCTGAGTTGTTTGGTTTTGGCTTACAACTTTATGTACGAATTTTTGGACATCATCCCGTAAAATACGGCCTTTGGGACCAGAACCTGTTACTTGAATAAGGTCTACTCCCAATTCACGGGCAAAGCGTCGTACTGCCGGGCCTGCATGAGGTTTACTGGTAACATACTCATTTAAGCGTCCTACTACTGGTGGACGAGTAGATGCTTTTTCACCATGCAGACGAGTTGATTCAGGCTTGGCTATAGTCTTTGTTTCAGGGTCGGTTTGGATAGTAGATTGCAGTTCAGGCTGGGATTTGCCAGGAGTAGGAGCGACCTTATTTTGTACCTGATCCTTATTTTGCTCTTCAGCTTGCGCCGTTTCTATCGCTATATGTAGCAACAGATGGTCGGTTTGTACCTTATCCCCAATTTTAACCAACACATCCGTTATAATGCCGGTATAGGGCGAGGGAACCTCCAAAGTTGCTTTATCACTTTCTAAAGTTATTAATGGAGCATCCACAGCAATCTTATCGCCAGGAGTTACCAATATTTCTATAATCTCTACTTTATCCAAATCACCAAGATCTGGTAATCTTACATCTTGAATAGTGGCCATATAATAAATACCGTTGTCCCTATTTAATTACAGAATATAGCTGTAGTTGGTTGTTAGCTGCTCTTTTTCTTGAGGCAGCTACGAAGTAATTTTTTAACATATTCAGTTACCTCTTCCTGTACTTTTGCAGCTTCTTCAATGAGGATTTCGTAATCATAGGGATACCCTGTTCACGAACATCTCTGATTGCGCGTGGTGGATGATTGTAGCCATAAATATTTTTTAACTCCTCGGTCGTTATCTGACCATGTTTTAGAATGTGGTCGATAACGGTTTTAGGACGTTTAGCATTAACACTTTTGAGGAGCATTAAGAACTCTGATGGATAAATTTGCCCCGTCATGCAAATAAAAACTCTTGTTGTTCTGGTATATGGTATCGTTTTCTGAATGGTTTATTGATTTCTAAACGACACACCAAAGAAGGCGATAAATACAACGATTCAATTGTTTCATGATTATTACCAAGGAGTGTTGCTTGGCTAGATCGGCCAGCATGAATCTGTAGATGTTTAAGACCAAGGTTAATAGGAAGCGATTTTCCGTATGTTTTTTCCCCGGTAACACCATCATAGCTAATAATATATGAGATATTTAGACTATTCATATAGCAAAGAGCTGCTACAAACTCATCATAAGCCAATCCATTGAGATATCGGTGGTCTCTAGTAAATGAGGTTCCTTGATAGGGTGGATCCATATAGACCAAATCGTTCTCTTTGGCCTTTTTTACTACCTCCCGAAAATCAACTGCGGCAAGAGTGGTTTTCTTGCTCAACAACATTGATACGTCAAGAATGTTTTGTCTCATGGTGTTTGGCTTCATGCCTGAGCGTCGGTTATCAGCACTTTGATTGAACTGACCATCAGAACTGTATCGGATAGAACCTTTTACAATTCGAGCAAGCAAGTAAAGCAACTGATGTGGATTATGTGTTATATTGAATTCATTGCGTACCTTAAAAAAATATGCTTTCCTATCTGGCTGTTGTTCTAGCCACTGCCTCTCATATTCATCGCATAGAATGTTTGGGTGCTCAAGAATTTCTGACCATAAATCCATTAGGGGCCTATTTAAATCATTCAATACAAAATGTTTGGCAAGTCCATGTCCCGCTGCTGCAATTGACACCGCACCAGACCCACAAAAAGGTTCGATTAGATAGCGGACATCAGGTGGAAAATAGGGAAGAATATACCTAGCAATACCACGTTTGCTCCCCTGATATGGGAACGGATGTGGAACATTGATATTTTCTACTGTTTTCATAGTACCTAAAATTCTAAATGTCAAAATATAATAGTTTTGCTAGTTATTGTTGTGATGACCCCTTGTTAATTAAACAGGTATATATCTTAATTATACAACGGATTAGGTTTACTAGGATCAATCTGATAACGTTCAATAGCAGCCTGCACTTGAGTAGCTGCAATAAGATCATCATCAGCTAATACTTTAAGGGCGGCGATAGTTACGTAATAACGATCAACTTCAAAAAAAGCTCGTAAACTAGAACGCAAATCACTGCGCCCAAAACCATCTGTACCTAAAGTTAAATAACGGCGTGAGATAAAGGGGCGAATCTGCTCCGGATAAGCTCGCATATAATCAGTAGCTGCCACGCATGGCCCTGGATGATCAATAAGTTGCTCTTCTACATAGCTATTACGTGCTGGTTCTAAAGGATGTAATAATGACCAGCGTTTGGCAGCAGCTCCGTCTCGTTGTAATTCATTAAAGCTAGTAACGCTCCATACATCGGCAGATACGTTCCAGTCTTGTTCTAATAACTCAGAGGCAGCTATCACTTCCCGCAGAATAGCCCCTGAACCTAAAAGCTGTACCCGTAATTTATTTTCTGCTCCAGCATGGTATAAATAAAGACCACGCACAATGCCCTGTTGTACACCTTCAGGCAAAGCAGGCTGTGGATAAGCTTCGTTCATTACCGTAATATAATAAAAGATATTTTCTTTGTTCTGATACATACGCTTCAGGCCATTTTGAATAATAACTGCCAATTCATAGGCAAAGGCAGGATCATAAGCCACACAATTAGGAATTGTGGCAGCTAAAATATGACTGTGGCCATCTTGATGTTGTAATCCTTCCCCTGCTAATGTAGTGCGGCCAGCAGTACCGCCTAGTAAAAAGCCGCGAGCCTGCATATCCCCTGCTGCCCAAGCTAGATCTCCTATGCGCTGAAAACCAAACATAGAGTAGTAGATATAGAAGGGAATCATGCTGATACCATGATTAGCATAGGCAGTAGCTGCCGCAATCCATGACGACATAGCTCCAGCTTCATTGATGCCTTCCTGGATTATTTGGCCTTGTTTATCTTCACGATAATACATAATCTGATCAGAATCGACCGGTTCATATAGTTGACCTACGGACGAATAGATGCCAATTTGCCGAAATAATCCTTCCATGCCAAAGGTACGAGATTCATCAGGGACAATAGGAACTATGTATTTGCCAATTTGTTGATTACGGATTAGTAAAGTTAAGAGACGCACAAAGGCCATAGTAGTCGACATGCCTTTAGCACCGCTACCTTGTAATATGGGGTCAAAGATAGACAATGCTGGAATATCTAAAGCCGGTGCGCGATCATGCCGTTGGGGCAATGGCCCGCCCAAGGCTTGTCTTCTTGTTTCTAAATACGCCTGCTCGAAGCTATCTGGATCAGGTTTGTAAAAGGGTGTAGCCTGCAACTGATCGTCTGATATCGGAATATTAAAGCGATCACGAAACTGTTTTAGAGCTACTTCACTCATGTTCTTTTGGGAATGGGTGACGTTTAGTGCTTCGCCTGCACTAGATCCCATGCCATAACCCTTAACTGTTTTGGCTAAAATAATAGTTGGTTGCCCCTTATGGCGCATTGCGGCATCATAAGCTGCATACATTTTAATAGGATCATGGCCGCCACGATTTAAACGCCAAATATCCTCATCAGTAATAGTAGCAACTAGATCAGCAAGTTCAGGATATTTTCCAAAAAAATGTTTACGTGTATATTCGCCGCCCTTAGCCTTATAGGCCTGATAATCGCCATCTAAACATTCTTCCATCCGTTTTAGTAACAATCCAGTTTTGTCTCTAGCAAATAATGGATCCCAATATCCCCCCCAGATTACTTTGATTACATTCCAGCCTGCACCTCTGAATCCTGCTTCTAACTCTTGAATAATCTTGCCATTGCCACGTACTGGTCCGTCTAGGCGTTGTAGATTGCAATTAACTACAAATATTAGATTATCCAAGCGTTCACGAGCAGCTAAGGTGATAGCTCCTAAAGCTTCTGGTTCATCCATTTCCCCATCGCCAAGAAAAGCCCAAACTTTGCGTCCTTCTTTATTATTAAGGATGTCACGATCATGGAGATAACGCATAAAACGAGCCTGATAGATAGCCATAATCGGCCCTAATCCCATCGATACTGTAGGAAATTGCCAAAATCCTGGCATTAACCACGGATGGGGATAAGAAGATAGTCCCTTACCGTTTACTTCGCGGCGAAAATATTGTAATTGTTCTTCGCTGATACGTCCTTCTAAAAATGCGCGAGCATAAATACCAGGTGCGGAATGGCCTTGAAAAAATACTAAATCGCCATTGTGGTTATCAGTTGGGGCATGAAAAAAGTGATTAAATCCTACATCTAATAGGGTAGCGCAAGAAGCAAAAGTAGAGATATGGCCACCTAATTCAGTAGAAAGCCTATTAGCCTGGACTACCATAGCCATTGCATTCCACCGAATAAAAGAACGGATACGGCGTTCTATAGCTCGATCGCCAGGAAATCGAGGTTGTTTAGTAACTGGAATAGTATTAAGATAAGCCGTATTGGCACTGAATGGTAGATAAGCACCTGAACGCCGGGCTTTTTCTACTAAACGTTCGAGCAAATAATGAGCACGTTCTGTGCCCTCTTGCTCTAAAACGCTGTCTAGGGCATCTAGCCATTCTTGGGTTTCTTGAGGATCAATATCTGGTTTAACGTTTATAGCCATATAATTAGATACCGTTTAGAGTTTCTACATTTACAAACTAGTATAACATGATATATTAATAATCTAATAATTAGCTAAAAGGATAAAATACGCCAGATGGCAAATAAAATTCATAACACCGAGAGAGATAGATTGTTAACCCTTCTTGCTTTAGCAACATCCTCGGTTTATATATTCATTGGTACTTATTCTAGTACAGTTTTTATGATGCAAAATTTCTCATTACTTTTAATCGTTACTTACTTTATTACGGAACTATTTTTGCGGTCTACATACAGGCTCCTTACTCATGGTGAAGTACTCATCATTCCTAACCTATTTCAACCATTTTTATTTGGTTTGCTGTATTTCTTAATTTATAAATCTTTTGGTCCTGAGCATTACCATTTTACCAGTCCACCGCAATTATGGGATTGGATCCAGTTTACAGGGGCACATATCCTGCGAGCTGGGGATATTTTGGATGTAATTGAGGAATACAAAATAGATATCCAAAACGTTACTCATGGCAGTAATTTTGTGGCCACTACTATTATGGCCATGCACTGGATGGTGGATATTTTCTTGTTGGGATTTTTATGGTCCTTAACCAAAAGTTGGTGGGAATGGTTACAGTATGAAGAGGTACAAAAACTGGTTTATATAGCCATTGCGATGACAATGCTTGTATTTTTAATTACGGTCTTTGTGCAAACAGCCACACACAGAACAAGCACACTTGCATTTTTCATTAATATAGTCTGGATTTCGTATCATGGTTTATTAATGTGGCCACTAGATAATATCATTCGAGTCATTGATGTGGGTGATAGTTTCCAGCTTTATCAAATTCGATTACACTCTGTCACTATAAACTGGTGGACGAGTAGTCTTGCTGTATTATTTAGACTCCTTATCAGTGTACCACTAGCAGAACTGATAAATTGGATCCACCTTAAGTATTTTAGTGGTGTAGGTAAATCCATTCCAGAATTGATAACAGATCTTGCCAATAAAAATACTCGTGATGCCGCCATCCAGGGATTGGCAAGATTAGAAAACCCTGCTACCCCAGCTTTGATAAAGTCCTTGGTAGATAAAGATTATGATGTCCGCACGGCAGCAGTCGAAGCATTAGGCAAAATAGGGGAACCAGCTATTCCAGATTTGGTAATGGCATTGGCAGATAAAAATTCTGATATTCGCAAGGTAGCAGCCAAAGCATTAGGTCAAATAGATTCGCAATGGCAACAGACAGAAGGAGCTAAAGTTGCCATCCCAAATTTAGCAAATGCCTTGGCGAATAGATATGGGTGGATTCGTGAAGCAGCAGCCAAAGCATTAGGCCAAATAGTTCCGCAATGGCAACAGACAGAAGGAGCTAAAATAGCTATCCTAGATTTGATAAAAGCCTTGGTAGATAAAAATTCTCATGTTCGCCTAGCAGCAGCCGAAGCATTAAACCAAATAGACCCTCAATGGCGACAGTCAGAAGAAGCTAAAGTTGCCATCCCAAATTTAGCAAATGCCTTGGCGAATAGATATGGGGGGATTCGTGAAGCAGCAGTTGAAGTATTAGGCCAAATAGGCAAACCAGCTATCCCATATTTGACAACGGCCTTGGCGGATAAAGAGTGGTTGGTTCGTAACGCAGCAGCCGAAGCATTAAGCCGAATAGGGGAACCAGCTAAAGTAGCTATCCCAGATTTGGTAAAAGCCTTGACAGATGAAAATTCTGATGTTCGCCAAGCAGCAGCTAAAGCATTAGACCAGATAGGAGAATTAGCTATCCCATATTTGGCAACGGCTTTGGAAGATGAAGATCATAAGGTTCGCCAAATAGCCGCTAAAGAATTAGGCCAAATAGGCGAATCCGCTAAAGTAGCTATCCCAGATTTGATAAAAGCCTTGGCAGATGAAACATGGTTTGTTCGCCAGGCAGCAGCCAAAGCATTAGGCAAAATAGGGGAACCAGCAAAAGATGCTATCCCTGCTTTGGTAAAGGCATTGGCAAATGAAGATTATCATGTTCATCGAGCAGTAGCCGAAGCATTAGACAAACTAGATCCGCAATGGCGACAGAAGTATCAATAACATACTTTCGTTTACTTCTATTCCTCATAGCTCGTAGGAGACAAAACCTACGGGCATTGTGCCTAATATAAAGCTCTTATAGAAACTCTAAATATCCGCAGATTTTGTATCCTAAAAACTAGATGATAAGCATCAAGCACAATCAAGGAATAACACCATGCAAATTACGCTTAATATCCCTGACCACCTACCTATTAACATCGTACAACAATACATCAAAAATATTGAAGCACAAATACAACTGCTCTCTGAAGTGGCAACCATGAACCTACAGAAATAGCAAACCCAAAACTACTAAGCTTTGAACAACTTTTACAAATTGCCAATTAATGTGGTAAATTATCAATTTATTTCCGTAGGAGATATATAAATGTCTATAGAATTATTAAGGTTTAATTTTCAAAGCATCTTTATTCGGGTTCTATTAATAGGTGATTCCATTTGGTTTATCGCCTCAGATATTGCCAAGGCATTGGGGTATAAAGATCCCAAACAAGCTATTAGACAACACTGCAAACGAGCTAAATCATTGAAAGATATAGAGGCGTTAAATCAACACCTCCAACAAAATCAAATACTTAAAGATTTGGATCCCAAGATAAAGCTGTTTCCTGAGCTTGATTTATACAAGCTCATAACAAAAAGCACCCTTTCCTCGACGGAAACCTTTGAAAATTGGGTATTTGAAAACATAATACTTGCAATACGCAATAGATATAAAGAGGCACTTACTCCCGCTGCACAGGATATAATAACTTACAACGGCATTCAATTTCTAAGACATCAGGAAGAATACGAAGTCCGCAAGGGTAAGATAGATACTTTATCCTTTTATACTCAAAGAGATACCGGCGTATCCGGCATGAGTTTACGTAGTGTGGCTAACGGTTGTGGTGTAGCTCTAAAGGCATTACAAAAACTTTTAGAAGAAAAAAGTTTAGACTTTTTTTTAGAGGTGACGACCAAACAAGGTGATTTTGCTGATAATAATTTGATTATAAAAGGAAAAGAGGTGACGACCAAACCAAATGATTTCTACCTTATCAAAACAAGTGACATTTACGTCATCCTAGATATCTATTGCGAACGCATCCTCCGTTACTATGCCTACGAATCTAGGTACAAAAA
>LFCU01000158.1 GCA_001044195.1 Candidatus Achromatium palustre | reverse complement strand
GTAGGGCGGAAGCATCCCGCCTTTTAAAGTTGTAATATAGCATAAGTCGTAGGGTACGCAGTGCATACCCTACAATCTAAAACAAATTTGCCTTCTGGGTTGTATCCAATACAGTCCTCAAATCCCTTAAAAACGCTCCGATCACTTCAAGTATCTTGTCTGGCTGATCTTTAAGGTTTTCTATTTGCCTCACAATAGCACTACCCACCACAACAGCATCAGCAACACTAGCCATACGAGCTGCGGTATCAGAATCCTTAATACCAAAACCTACTCCTATAGGTAAAGTGGTAAGCTTACGGATTATATTTAAACGATTAGTTACTTCTTGTAAATCTAAATGGAGAGCACCAGTTACACCACGCATCGAGACATAATAGACAAAACCACGAGCTACAGCACAGATACGTTGAATACGTTCTGGAGTGCTGGTGGGAGCTATTAAATATATAGAGTCTATGGCCACCGAACGTAACGCGGTTAATAACTCTGCGCTTTCTTCTGGTGGAATATCTACCGTGATTACCCCATCTACTCCAGCAAGCAAGGCTTGTTGTGCAAAATTATTATAACCCATCACTTCAATCGGATTTAGATAGCCCATAAGTATTATTGGAGTTTGAGTATTTACCGTCCTAAAATTATGTACTAAATCTAGACAATCTCTTAGAGTCATGCCATTGGCTAAAGCGCGTTCATTAGCCTTTTGAATCACTGGACCATCAGCCATTGGATCTGAAAATGGTATCCCTAGCTCAAGAATATCGGCTCCAGATGTTACCAGCTCCTGCATTAACGGTACGGTAACTTCAGGTTGTGGATCACCTGCTGTTATAAAGGGTATTAAAACGGTTTTACCTTGGGATTTTAATTTAGCAAAGCATTCAGTAATACGGCTCATATCTGTAAACCCTCAAGTTTAGCAACCGTGTGCATATCCTTATCTCCTCGTCCAGAAAGATTGATTATGATGCTCTGCTCTGGATTCATACGAGGTGCAAGTTGAGCTGCATAAGCTAAGGCATGGCTAGATTCTAAGGCTGGGATAATACCTTCGGTGCGTGTTAGAGCATGAAATGCCGCTAAGGCTTCTGCGTCAGTAACGGCTACATATTGAACCCGGCCTATATCTTTAAGCCAGGCATGTTCTGGTCCTACTCCAGGATAATCTAACCCTGCACTTATAGAATGAGTTTCAAGAATTTGGCCATCTCTATCTTCCATTAAATAAGTACGATTGCCATGTAAGACTCCAGGGCGGCCAGCAGTTAATGGAGCTGCATGTTTAGAAGTTGCTAAACCCTCTCCAGCAGCTTCTACCCCATACATAGTTACAGATGTATCAGACAAAAAGGGATGAAACAAACCAATGGCATTAGAACCGCCGCCTACACAGGCTATTAGGCTATCTGGTAAACGATCCGTTTGCTCTAAAATTTGCTGTTTGGCTTCACGTCCAATCACTGCTTGAAATTCTCGTACCATCATGGGATATGGATGCGGGCCTGCTACGGTGCCAATAATATAGAAAGTATCCTCTACATGGGTGACCCAATCTCGTAAGGCTTCATTGAGGGCATCTTTGAGTGTTTTGGAGCCTGAGTGTACTGGAACAACTGTGGCTCCTAAAAGCCGCATTCTATATACATTGGCTTTTTGACGCTCTATATCTACTGCTCCCATATATACCACACATTCTATCCCTAAACGTGCGGCTACTGTGGCTGTAGCGACCCCATGTTGGCCAGCTCCAGTTTCTGCAATGATACGATTTTTCCCCATATATTTAGCTAGTAAAGCCTGACCTACGGTGTTATTGATCTTATGTGCTCCAGTATGATTAAGATCTTCTCGTTTTAAAAAGATTCTGGCACCACCTAGTGTTTGGCTCCAATTTTTGGCGTAGTATAATGGGGAGGGACGACCTACATAATTAGCTAGGTCTGTAGATAATTCAGTTAAGAAATCTTGGTCTTGGCGGGCTTTAGTGTAAGCTTGCTGTAGTTGCTCTAATGGATGCATCAGAGTTTCGGCTACAAATAGTCCGCCGTAAATTCCAAAATGCCCATTTTGATCTGGGAATTGTGTAAAATCGGGTTGATCCATTGATTTTATTCGGTTTTTTGTTAAATCGTGGGGGTGCGCATTGCGCACCTAAATATTTTGCATAAGTTCGATTGTAGATAAGTCCATCAACCCAACCTAAGGTTTATTTTGATCGATATGCCTTACTTCACTTACAAAATCCATAATTTTATCAGCATCCTTAATGCCTTTGGCTTTTTCTACTCCGCCACTGACATCGACAGCATAAGGCTGTACTTGTTGTATCGCTTGCGCTACAATTTCTGGAGTTAAACCACCTGCTACAATAATTGGCTTAGAGAGATTTGGTGGTATCCTAGTCCAATCAAATATTTTGCCAGTTCCACCAGATATTTTAGGCTGATACGTGTCTAATAAAAGAGCTGCTGATTGTTTATAGTCGATACAGCTTTGTTGTAAATTAACATTATCGCGCATGGAAATGGCTTTGATCCAAGGGCGTTGATACAGCATACATTCCTGGGGAGATTCATTGCCGTGAAATTGTAACAGATCAATACGTACTGTTTCAAGTATTTTACTAATCTTTCTATATTCAGCATTAACAAACAAGCCTACAACAGTAATAAATGGTGGCAGATTGGTAACTATTGCTTGAGCCTGCTGTATAGTTATAGAACGTGGACTAGGTGGATAAAAGACTAGTCCAATGGCATCCGCGCCTGCTGTTACTACAGTTTGAGCATCCTGGGGATTCGTAATTCCACAAATTTTTATTCGAGTGCGCATGTTAGACCAACGTATAGTGTCGGTTGTAGCCCAAAGGTTATTGATTTTGAAATAAAAATTCAATATAATTAGATAGATGCTACAAAAATATCACTAACGCTTGGGCCACTACCATATAGATTTATAAACGCATAGGCATCACTACATACAAGCGATCATTATCATCTGGATCTCGTAATAGAGCACTGCTAGAACTATTCTCAAACTCCATCACTACATTTTCACAATCTAAAGCGTTGAGTACATCTATAAAATATACTACATTAAATCCTATAGTAACCTCTTCATCCCCATTATACTCAATTTCTAACTCCTCAAACGCATCTTCTTGTTCTGTATTCGTAGCCTCCATCTGTAATTCCCCAGGAGTGAATGTAAGCTTAATCCCATTTTGTTTTTCAGGAGAGAGGATGGCTGACCTTAACATCGCCTCTTTAAAAGGTTTACGTGCAAATGTTGCCGTATTTTCCATATTTTTAGGAATAACGCGCTGGTAATTGGGGAATTGGCCATCAATCAGTTTCGTAGTAAATATGGTTTCGCCAATTTTGAAGCGACAAAATCCCAGGCTGGTTTCTACAGTAACTTCGTGTTCATAATTATCTAATACTCGAATTAGTTCTTGCACTGCTTTTCTAGGTAATAGAATTTGTCTTTCTTGTTCACATGTTATAGGACCTTCGCTTAAAGCTAATCGGTGGCCATCAGTAGCTACACAGCGTAGGCGTTCTGAAGTTAAATCTAGTAATAGGCCATTTAAGCAGTAGCGTACATCCTGGTATCCCATAGAGAAATGGGTGTGTTTTAAAAGACGTTTTAAAAAATTAGCTTCTACAGTAAATGAGTAGTCTGCTGGTGTTATTTCTAAGGATGGGAAATCCTCAGCTGGTAATGTACCAAGAGAAAACCGACTCCGTCCTGAACGAATTATTATCCTTTCGTCATCAATAGTAATGTGAATTTGTGCATTTTCTGGTAAAGCCTTGCTTATGTCATGAAACTTTCTGGCTGATACAGTAAATGCTATTTCTGTATCATCATCTCTTTCGATATCAGTGGTAGTTCTAATTTCGATTTCGGAGTCAGTACCAATTAACAGCATTTTTTCATCTTTAATTTTGAACAAAATATTGCCAAGGATTGGTAATGTCTGCTTTTTTTCTACTACTCCAACGACCTTTAGAAGTGCTGGAAATAGGAATTCTCGATATACAGTAATAGTCATGTTAATTTTGTCCTATGTTCTAATTTGTAGGCTGGCTTTAGCTGTTTTAAAATAAACAAATAGATCAAAATGTGATAATATTAGTCTGATATTTTTAGACATGTTTTTTACTTCTATTATAAGGTTATTATGTACTCAATAACATAAGGCAAATTTATTGCCACCAAATAGGATGCTACACCGTAGAGACGGAATAGAGATGCTTTACTTAATAGTGTTACTTCTGTACCATAAATTTCTAAAAATCAAGATAGAATTATGGCATCCTTCATTTGCTTCAAAAGTACTTTACACGGATCGTTCCCCGCTCTACGTGGGAACGTTTAATTTGGAACGCAGGAGCGTTCAGGATGCGTTCCCATGCAGAGCGTGGGAACGATATAATTATAAACATCAGAGTTTAGTTTATCACTTAAAAAGGACAATTTGTCATTAAGAATGATCATTAGGAGTTTTATGTGGATATTTCTTCAATATTTAACAAAATAGGCTCAAAAAAAACCACCATACTCCCTGGAAAACCCATATCCAGATTTTGGTTGGAAACATTTATTGCTATTACTATTGTAACACTAATTACAGTTGTTCCTATGAAGATGTTTGATGAACAACAAGCCAAATCTATACATAATCGCGAATTGGTTATGCAGGTTGAAGCTATGGCCGAACGCTATTCCCAAATTTTTCAATTTTATCATAAAACATTACAAGGCATAAGTAAAGACCCTGCATTAATCCAGCTATTTATTAGTAATAATGGAACTAATAATATCATACATATTAAAGAAAAGATGCTCCAACATGCTATTCCAGGTGCATTAAGAGTACGATTTCTTAAACCTATTAAAGATCTTGGGATTAAACAAAAAAGGGGTCTGGTCGATGAACAATCTGACCCGCCTTTAGGTGGGGCTTCTCTAGATTTAATAGAGCGGGCTGAAACTGAGACCGCTTTGCAGCCTTTTGAAGTTCACTTTATTAATAAACAGCATTACTTAGTTGGGGTGATAAGCATTCGCGATATAAATGATATTGTCATAGGCAGTGTCCATTTAACTCTAGATGCCTCAATATTGACTAAGGATATTATGAATTTTAAATCCCATTATGGCCATATAGCGATCCAACAAATGGTATATGGAACCCCCGTCACTATATTTACCGCCAATAACTTTGCCGAACCTCATGGCCCAAGTAATGGCTCTGTATCATTAAAAAATAGCCAATTAAAACTTATCTATTGGAATAACAATAATGCCGATTGGATATTATTTATATCATTTATATACATTATAGTCGGTTTAATCGTTACCTGTAGTATAATATTTAGCATTCAATATTGGCGTTTACTACAAGCGATAACCTCAGATCAAACCATCATAGCCAATTTATTTACAAAAGAAAATTCGATATCTCAGAAAAAGCGTATATCAGGATTGGTATTGCAGGAATTTGCTTATGTGGCTGATGCATTTATACATGCTGAGGCTTATGCTGCAAATAATACAGAGATAGCAAAATCCGGCCTATTAAGTGCTAATTTACAAGATTCTTCAAATACTATATTGCCAGCCATTGAATCAGCAACGAAAGAGTTTGTTGAAACAGCTACATCTAAAACCATAGATACTGACACTAGTGAGCCGATTCCAGATGATATAATTTCAAAAACTGATTATAACCCTCAAACAACTCCACACATTGCTGCGTTATCTAATATACCTATATCTGACTCAATATTTTATCCCCATGATATTAGAGGTAGTGTCGGAAAAAACCTCACTCCTGAAATAGCGCATGAGATTGGACGTGCTCTAGGTAGCCAAATGCAAGAACTTAAGCAACAAACCATAAGCGTTGCTCGTGACTTACGCCCTTCTAGTGCTGAACTTAGTACTGCCTTAATCAATGGTCTCACAGCAACAGGTCGAGATGTCATAGATCTAGGTGTTGTACCAGCTCCAATACTGTATTTTTCGACGCATCTGCTTGATACTCAAGCAGGGATTATGATTAGTGCTGGACGTGCTCCTAAAAATCATAATGGTTTTAAGATTATTATAGATCATAAACCTTTGATAGACAATGATTTACAAGCAATACAAGCTCGGATGCAAAATGGCCCCATGTATGAAGGTGCTGGAAGTTCTAGTGAACAAAATATCCTGGAAGCCTATATTGAACGTATTGTTGAGGGTGCTAAAGATGCTGATGGTAATGTAGTTGAAGGAGCTGAAGGGATTATGGTGGCTAGACCTATGAAAGTGGTACTAGACTGTGGCAATGGCTGTGCTGGACTAGTAGCATCTCAGTTATTTGAAAAACTTGGCTGTGATGTTGTGCCATTATTTTGTGAATTAGATGAAAACTATCCTAATCACGCACCAGATCCTAATAAACCTGGAAATCTTAAGGCCCTCCAAGCCGCAGTTTTATCTGAAAAGGCGGAGCTAGGACTTGCGTTTGATGGGGAAGGGGACCGCTTAGGAGTTATCGATTCTAGAGGACGTATCGTATGGCCTGATAAAATACTTATGTTGCTAGTTGCTAACATCCTTGCTAGTGAACAAAATCTTGGACGCGACATAATCTTTGATGTAAATTGTTCCAGAACCCTAGCGGCTCAAATCTTTGAGCATGGTGGTCGTCCTGTAATATGGCAAACAGGCCATGCGGCTCTTAAAGATAAATTACACAAAACTAAAGCCCTGTTAGCTGGAGATTGGAGTGGACATATTATCTATCAAGAGCGTTGGTATGGGTTTGATGATGCCTTTTATGCTGGTGCTAGACTGTTAGAAATTCTCTCCGTAGATCCCAAAAGTTCGGCGGAAATATTTGATGAACTGCCAAAATCTATTTCTACCCATGAGTATACATTACAGCTTCCAGCCACAGAACTTGTGGTATTATTAGATAATTTAAAAGCACAACAAGAGATATTGCACAGTACTCGCATTGTAGATATCGATGGTTTACGAGCTGAATATGCAGATGGCTGGGGTTTGGTACGGGCTTCTAAATCTAGTGCTGCATTAAAATTTCGTTTTGAAGCCGATAGTGAATCTGCATTAGATCGAATACAGGATGCTTATCGTACCTTACTTACAACAGTGGCACCACAGTTAAAAATTCCTTTTTAAACAATTAATGATTGTTAATTCAACTTATCGTAGGGTGCGCATTGCGCACCATATTCAAAAAAGATGCGCAATACGTAGGTGCGATTAGCTTTAGCGTAATCGCACTGCTTTAGCGTAACCGCACTACTTTAGCGTAATCGCACTATGAATTTAAGAAAAATGCAAAATTTCTCCAATGTGAGTTTTATACATAATGTGTTCGTTCCCACGCAGAGCGTGGGAACGATAAAATTCACGAATCATTTAATTTTCCAGGATAATTATTTTAAGTATGAGTCTTAAAAAAGCCAAAGCCCAAGAAATAGCTAGAGTACTCACCGAAGGACTGCCATATATTCAAAGGTTTCACGGCACAACTGTAGTAGTAAAATATGGCGGCAATGCCATGGAAAATCCTAAATTGCAGGAAAGCTTTGCCCGAGATATAGTCCTACTTAAACTAGTTGGCATTAATCCAATTGTAGTACATGGCGGTGGACCCCAAATTGGAGAACTTTTAAAACGCTTAGGCAAGACTACAGAATTTATAGAAGGCCAAAGGGTAACCGATTCTGAAACCATGGATGTAGTAGAAATGGTACTTGGTGGCTTAGTTAATAAACAAATCGTTAGTTTAATTAATCATCATGGTGGGAAAGCGGTTGGTCTTACTGGAAAAGATGGAGGCTTAATTCGGGCGCGTAAACTTAAACTTACAAATAAAAAATATACAAACTCAGATAGTTTAGAGAGACTAGATAGACAAAATAACTTAGATAGACAAAATAACTTAGACAGACAGGATAATATTGATAATACTGAAATTATCGATCTTGGCCATGTAGGAGAAGTAGAAGCCATCGATACCAGTGTCATAAACATATTAGTAAAAGACAAAATTATACCAGTCATTGCCCCAATCGGAACAGATACCAAAGGCAATGCCTACAATATTAACGCCGATTTAGTCGCAGGCAAATTAGCCGCTGTACTAAAAGCTGAAAAACTGCTATTACTAACCAATACAGCAGGAGTTTTAGACCAAACCGGACAAGTATTAACGGGTCTAAGTGCTAGAAAAGTCCAAGAACTGATTGCCACAAAAATAATCCACGGCGGCATGTTGCCCAAAATACAATGTGCATTGGATGCTATTAAAGATGGAGTCAAAACCGCACATATTATAGATGGCAGAATAACTCATGCAGTTTTACTAGAAATATTTACAGATGAAGGAGTTGGGACTCTCATTGGAGACTAGTTAGACATAATGACTTCAAATTCATCCCCTAATTTGCATCGCAAACAACTTATCCTAGAATCCTTAGCTCGAGAGCTTGAGGTTAGACCTAAAAAACGCATTACTACGGCGGTATTAGCTAAATCAGCCGAGGTATCAGAAGCTACTCTATACCGACATTTTGCCAGCAAAGCTCAAATGTTTGAAGCTCTAATTAGCTTTGCAGAAGAGGCCGTATTTAGCCGCATCAACCAAATTTTATCTGAAGAACAGCTAGCTCGAGAACGTTGTAAGAAAATCTTATTTTTATTATTAGGCTTTGCAGAAAAAAATCCTGGAATAACTAGGGTTCTATTAGGTGAAGTCCTCTTAGGAGAGCACGAACGTCTCCAAGTTAGAGTAGATCAGTTTTTTTCCCGCTTTGAAACTCAATTACGTCAAGTACTGCGTGAAGCACCATTACGAGAAGGTAGAGGTGAAAACTTTTTAGGAGCTGAAGGGAGTGCTCAACTCTTATTGTCTGTTATAGAAGGCCGTTTACACAAATTTATACGTAGTAGTTTTAACTTTTCGCC
Organism: Candidatus Achromatium palustre; assembly: GCA_001044195.1. Classification (GTDB taxonomy): domain Bacteria; phylum Pseudomonadota; class Gammaproteobacteria; order Chromatiales; family Chromatiaceae; genus Achromatium; species Achromatium palustre. The sequence goes on along the minus strand of LFCU01000158.1, from coordinate 1,259 downwards.
TGTTTCAGGTTGGGAAACTCAGTGGGAACATCTTTCTAGGGCTTTGTTTCGTTTAGAAAGTGTCTAAGATATCTAAAAAATATTGGGCATCCTTCACTTTGACGGAAAAGTAGTGAACAATTTAAATTTTTGTGACGCAGAGCGTCACCAAATGCATTCCCACGCAGAGCATGGGAACAATACCAATATTTAATCTATGGTGCCGAGGCTCTGCCTTGGCACCTATTTGACCTCTGGTGCTGAGGCTCTACCTTGGCACCTATTTTTAGTGGCTCCTGCCACATATTTTTAAATATTTAATCTTACAAACAACCTAAAACAATGAATAATATCCTATTAGGGGTCAACGTTGATCATGTAGCAACAATACGCCAAACTCGTGGTACTCGTTATCCCGAACCTATTCAAGCTGCATTAATAGCAGAACAATCCGGTGCCGATGCAATTACACTTCATTTACGAGAAGATCGTCGCCATATACAGGATCGTGACGTAGAATTGCTCAACCAAACCCTACAAACCCGTATGAATTTAGAGATGGCAGCAACACAAGAAATGCAAGCCATTGCCAAACGTATTAAGCCCAAAACATGCTGCCTAGTACCAGAACATCGTGCTGAACTAACTACAGAAGGCGGGTTGGATGTTAAAGCACAACAAATGTATTTACAAGATTATTGCGCTGTTTTAACAGAATCTGAGATTCAAGTATCTTTGTTTATTGATCCTGATTTTTCCCAATTAGATGCAGCTATCCAAGTAGGCGTTCCAATAGTAGAGATACATACTGGTATCTATGCAGATGCCTCTACTCATAAATCACGTACCAAAGCCCTAACCCAGATTCAGCAAGCTGTAGCATACGGACACAAACTAGGGTTGCAAGTTAATGCTGGTCATGGTTTAGATTACCATAATGTTCAAGCTATTGCATCAATTCCACATATTACAGAGCTTAATATTGGTCATTCTATTATCGCCCGTGCTATTTTTATTGGTCTTGATGCTGCTGTGCGTGACATGAAATCTTTGATTTGTAATTCTATTTGAAAATCGATGTTCAAAACTACAAAATATATGCTGTTATAAATCTTTCTGATTCTAGGGCAAGCCAGGTAGGGTGCGCACTGCGCACCATAATTTGACATTCAAGAGGAAAAGGTGCGCAGCACGGTAGGTGCAATCGCACACGATATTCATTATTAAATTAATGTTTAAATGGTGGTAAAGATAATTGTGCGATTACGCTTCGCTAATCG
>LFCU01000130.1 GCA_001044195.1 Candidatus Achromatium palustre | reverse complement strand
AAAATCTTTATTTATAAAGAAAAAAGGTGCGCGGTGCGCACCCTACCTGGCTTATGAAAAGCTTAAATGTTATTTATTATGGATTTCGCTTTGGCTCTACCTATTTTACATGCTAATCGCACTTACGCGCTAATCGCACCTACGGACCTTTGACTAAAAAGCATCACAGACATCATCCTATTGACGTTAAATGATATAAATAATGACAAACCGTTATTCATGGAATACATTTCCACCCGTATGGATTCACAACAATGAGTCAGCAGTAAAACAACACCATTCTTACCTCGCCGCTAAATCTGGAGAACCAAATTCAGCTTATACCTTAGTTAATTCCTTGTTGAATCCGATGATTATTGAACAATTGGCGAAAACATTCGATAAACAAAAGCCCATCCTGGTATCGGTTCATGCTATAGAAAAAATGGGAGTTAATGCTATTCCAGAAGCATTGGCGAATGTCCTTGCGCAACTATTAGGTTGGACTACCGATAGTGGTATCATACAAGGTAATGGTACGGTTTTGGGAGCTACAGTGTTGACTGGAAAACCACACTCAGCAAATATAGCTTTAACATCACAAACACTTGAACGCTTAAGATTGAAACATGGAAACAAACTTGAATACTGGTGGCAACAGCGTTTCGGTTTCTGGCTTGACTGCCTTACAGAGTCTGAAGCACGTTATTTGCTCAACACCCCGAATGTTGAACGCATCCGAAATAAAATTACTGAGGCAAGCCAAACGCGAGATTGCACAAAAAATTAATGAACTCACACAACAGGAAAAATTAGCACGGTAGGTGCGATTAGCTTTAGCGTAATCGCACAATTAATGATACCATTCACCCCATTAATCTAATAAAATTCACGTGTGCGATTACGCAGGACCGTAGGTGCGATTAGCCAAGTAGGGTGCGCATTGCGCACCATAAATTAACGTTTAATTTGATGTGCAAAAATAAAAAACCGTGGTTTTTAAAAATCTTTATTTATAAAGAAAAAAGGTGCGCGGTGCCACCCTACCTGGCTTATGAAAAGCTTAAATGTTATTTATTATGGATTTCGCTTTGGATCTACCCATCCTAAAAGCTATAACATTTGATAAATATTAGCCAGGTAGCAACTGTTGCTGGTATTTACAATTTGTATCAACATAGAGGAATATGTGAAATCCGAATTTGAATGGGATAGAAACAAAGCTGTAATAAATATTGGAAAGCATCGGGTGTCTTTTGACGAAGCAAAGTCAGTATTTAATGACCCTAGATTTATAACAGTTGTTGACGTGGAACACTCATTAGATGAGATACGATATATCACCATAGGTCTGTCAGAAAAAGGAAGATTGTTGATTTTAGCACATACTGATCGTGATGGACAAATTCGTATCATCAGCGCACGTAAAGCAACAAAAAGAGAGGAAAAATTCTATGGAAACTCAGAATATTTATGATGATTACGAACTGCGTGACGAATATGATCTATCCAAAATGGAAATTGTACCAAAAGGCCGATACGCACCACATCGTAGACTTGGAGCAAATGTAGTTTTGCTTGATTCAGAAATAGCAGAATTTTTTCCTACTGATGAATCTGTCAACGATGCCTTGCGTTTTATTATGCAAGCTGCCAAAATTCCTTTTCAACATGGTAGAGCACAATAACCAACGTAATTTCTCAGCAAGATAGGATGCGCTGAGGCACGAAGCGCATCATTGAAAAAAACCTGATTCTACCGCTTTCTGTGGATATATATGTATTTGATAATGCTATATACAATTATGAACAAAAGTAATTTATGGTCAAGAAGAGTATGATAAGCCTATACTATCAATACTTATAAAGCTAATTACACGTAGGATATTATTAACCACAGAAAGCGGTAGAATCAGGCATTAAGATTCAGAGCCTAAGTTGCAAGCTTATCCCGTTGAATTTGGATATTTAGCATCCTTATCGTAGCCTTGATTGCGGCAAACACCTGATTAGCATCAACACCTCGAGTCCGTAACGGCTCGCCATTAGTTTCCCAAGTAATAAGACTCTCTGTTAAAGCATTGGTCTTACCACCCTCTGGAATATGAACTTCATAATCCGAAAGATTTAAGATTGGTACCTGTAGTTTGCTTTGCAATTTACGTAACCCTGCCATGAACGCATCAAAACCGCCATTTCCAATTCCTGAAACAATATGGACTTCATTACCTATACGAATCTTGATACTAGCTGTAGAATTTAAATCAAGACCACTAGTAACAAAACAATTCAACAGGGTTACATGCTCTTCACCACGACCTTCTAAGACCTCAGCAATTATAAATGGTAAATCATCTGAAGTAATATGTTTTTTGGCATCACCTAATTCAATAACACGTTTTAGTACCCGTTCCTGATCTGCATCAGCAAGTACAATATCTAAGCGTTCCAGATTTTTAAAGAGTGAGGCGCGGCCACTTAACTTACCAAGGGCATAGCTACGATTACGGGCAAAGCGTTCTGGATGCAAATTAGATTGATAGAGATCACCTTTCTTATCTCCATCAGCATGGATTCCAGCAGTCTGAGTAAATACATCAGCCCCTACAATGGGGCTATTGTCAGCTCGATGTTTACCAGAAAAGCGTTCTACAGTACGACTAATCTGCACTAAATGCTGTTCGTCTATTGCGAGTTTAATTCCTAAGCGATCTTTGAGATTGACTACTACTTCAGCCAAAGATGCATTGCCAGCACGTTCTCCTAAACAATTCACTGTACAATGAATAGAAGACACTCCAGCACGAGCGGCCATTAAGCAATTTGCAGTTCCTAGACCATAATCATTGTGTGGATGAAAATCAAATTGAACCTTAGGAAAGTGCGCAATCATGTCTCTTATGCTGGCATATACTTCTTCAGGGGTCATTATTCCCAAGGTATCTGGCAACATAAAATGCACAATTTGAGAATTTTGCAATTGTTCCATCATACTAAAGACATAGTCTTTGGAATCTCGATAGCCATTAGACCAGTCTTCTAGGTAAATGTTTACGGATAAATCTTGAGCGTGGGCATAGTCTAAGGTACGCTGTATATCTGCAATATGTTGTTCTAAGTTTTTACCTAATTGGCCATGACAGTGCTTTTTGCTGCCTTTGGCTAATAAATTTAATACATGGCCTCCGGCACATTTGATCCAATCTACGCTATGGGTCTTGTCTACAAATCCAAGTACCTCTATCCTTTTAGATAGACCTACGGTTTCAGCCCAGGCTACAATTTCAGCTACAGCTTTTTGTTCTCCTTTAGATACACGAGCTGAGGCAATTTCTATTCGATCTACTTTGACTTTTTGTAATAGGGCTTGAGCAATATTCAATTTTTCTCTAGGAGAAAAGGATACGCCATGGGTTTGTTCACCATCGCGTAGAGTGGTATCTAGGATTTGAATTGTTGGTTGCTGATTATTCACGTTATATAAAAATTTCCAAAGCTAGGTAGATTTACTTAAACGAGATATAGTTTTGAACTATTTCATTATTTATGTAGTAGGTCCTTTGCAAATTTTATTTGTTCTAAAAAGTCATCTTTAATCGTCATTATTTTTCAATTAGTTGTGGTTGGGTTTAAGTCCATTTGGCAACCCAACATTATTTAATTTGAAGATATTTTTTAATCAGTTTGCTTTTGCAGATGGCGCATAGCTATCTGTAAGCTATTACGTAATAAATTAACCGAATGATAAATATAATCAATTTCATTGTTAGTAACTTAGGTATTTGTACAAAACTATAAATTATATAGCTACTGAAGCAGATATATGAGGATGCGGTTGATATGCCGTTAATACAAAATCATCAAACTTATAAGCATAAATTGATGATGGCATAGATTTAAGCGTAAGCATTGGTAGTGGCCTAGGAGTACGCGACAACTGTAATTTGGCTTGCTCGATATGATTCTGGTATAGATGTGTATCTCCTAAAGTAATTATAAGTTCTCCTGGTAATAATTGTGCCTGTTGTGCCAACATATAGGTTAATAGACCAAGACTAGCTATATTATATGGTAAGCCAAGGAAGACATCTGAACTACGAATATAGAGCTGGCTTGATAGATGTCCTTGAGCTACATAAAATTGATATAATAAATGACAAGGTGATAATGCCATCTTGCCTGCATGAACATTTTCTTGTGGAGATTGGCTTTCATTAGGGAGATATTCAGGATTCCAAGCATGAAATATTATGCGACGGCTATTAGGATTATGGCGTAATAATGTTAGGACATTATCAATTTGATTGATAGTGCCGCCATCTTGAGTAGGCCATGCGGTCCATTGTTTTCCATAGATTGGTCCTAACTCGCCGGACTCAGTAGCCCATTCATCCCAAATAGTAACTCCATGAGTATTGAGCCATTTGCTATTAGTCTCTCCTCTCAAAAACCATAGCAATTCATACACTATGCTTTTGAAATGTAGCTTTTTGGTAGTAAGCAATGGGAATCCAGTGGTTAGATCATGTCGTATTTGGTAACCAAATTTAGATAATGCGCTTATCTGAGTACGATTACTTTTTAGGATTCCTGTGGTTAGGATGTCCTGCAATAAGTCTAAATATGTTTTCATAAAATTCAACAATTCTTCGTACTTCAGCGCATCCTATATAGGCGTTGCCAATAGGCTAAAGCCAATAATATTATACCGCCAATTAGCATAGGCAAGGATAGTATTTGTCCCATAGTTACCCATCCATACGCCAAGTAACCAAGATGGGCATCAGGTTGGCGTACTAATTCTATTACACAACGAATCGTAGCATAAACTATTAGAAATAATCCAGAAACGGCCATCGTTGGTCGCTGCCGCTTGCTGAACCACCATAGTAATATAAATAACACTAATCCCTCTAATATAGCTTCATATAATTGCGATGGATGCAGTGGTTCACTCCAAAAAAAACCTGAAGTAAAGCCATTGCATTGCTCTGGAAAATGCTTACAGAAAATTGGAATACGCATTCCCCAAGGTAATTCTGTAGGTACACCCCATAATTCTCCGTTAATAAAATTTCCTATCCGTCCCATACCTAAACCGATTGGTGTTAATGGAGCCAGGAAATCTGTTATTGCAAATAATGGTATCTTATGATAGTAAGAAAATAGTCCAGTTACTAGAAGCACTCCCAGTAAGCCACCATGAAATGACATGCCGCCTTTCCAAATATAAAAAATATAGAGTGGATTATTTATAAACTCTGAAAATTGATAGAATAGTGTGTAGCCTAAACGACCACCAATTATGACTCCTAAGATGCCATAAAATAAGAAGTCATCAAATTGGTTAGCATTCATTGGTTGATTAAATTGTTTGAGCCGTTTATGTCCAAGCCACCAAGTGGCTACAAATCCTATCAAATATGTTAAACCATACCAACGAATCTGGAGCTTTTCTATAAAGGGGAAGGGTATGGAGATAGCTACTGGATCTATATATGGATAGTACAACATATTAATTGCTATATAGTTAATTTTATTTTGTACAAACACGAAACAGTGCAATGATAGCGTGTTGCAAATTTACGCATCAATTACAACCTTCTATAAATTTATAATTTAAATAGTGTATTTAAATTATAGTATATATAAACAGTATATAGCAGAAAAATGTTTCCATAAAATAATATTCACTGACATGTCTACAACTTGCAGATGTATCCTTGCAGAATCGTTCCCATGCTCTGCGTGGGAACGTAGTTTATGATGCGTCACAAAAAATTCTAACTTTCCATCAAAATGAAGGATACCTTTTTCTTTACCAAAAAGATAACACTCAACTATCCAGTTTTTGACTTGATAAATTTTTAGGGCGGGAGAGCGAAGCTAAATTAATTTAAGAGTCAATATTAGATATTATCCGAAAACCTCTACCATCCTAGCAAACATAAGATGATTGTTAAGATATAGATTCCTGCTTTCGCAGGAATGACTAGTTTCGGATAATGTCTATTAGAAAACTGGACAGTTAAGTAACACGTAATGCTTTGGAAGCTGCCTTAAAAAAGGTTACCATCCAACAATGCTTTATCTTAACGGCGAGAATTACGACGCATGGAGGAACGTAGGATACGGCTTTGCGGACTCTCATCATTAGCATCAATTCCATTAAAACCAAACAGATGCAGAATCCTATTATCAACCTCTAAGGCACCACCAGAAAACTGTTTTTCACCCACCAAACGTAAATCTTGGCCTTCCCCGACGGCTTTAAAAGTCTCAACCTTAGCCGTTTTAGTTTGGTCAAGAAGCTGCTGTGCCGCATTTTGTTCAGCATCTGCATTAGGCGTTTCTTGCGATGTTGCCTGATCAATGGCATCTAAGGCATAGCTATGCACCAGCTTAGGGAGCAATTTATTAAAAATCGCATTATTTTCAAATACATCAAATCCAATAGCAACACCATTGATTAAAAACAAAGCACCACATTGTTCAGGAACTGCTTGTAATGCTGCTACAAAACCATTGATATGTTCTTGATAATCTTCATACATAGCAGATGAAGCATGAGTGCCGGAAAAAGAACTCATACGGGCAGATTTTTGATCAATATCTCGCCAAACTTCCTGCTGATCACTACGCGAGGAACCCATGCTTGATAAGCTGCTAGTAACACTACGAGATTTTAAACTGCGACCAGATGCATAATGCGCTCTTCCACTGGAACGAAACTCACGGCTTTCATGATGCCAACGACCAGCTTCGACGCAAGAAACTGGGATAACGATAGTGCTGCGGGCTGGAACTAGAATAGAAAGGTTCAGTACCCGATTTTGTTTGGCACCAACCAATTCTTCTCCATCCAATAGTAAAATACGGTTTTCGCATTCATTAACAAATTTAAGCTCAGGAACACTACCAGATTCAGAGACTTCTGCAACCTTAGCACATCCTCGCTTTAACGCGTCGTCCAAAGTAATGTAATCTGCATCAAATTTAGTTGCTACATGCAAAGGAAACATGGTCAAATTTTTATGACGCACTGGCGACATTAGGCTGACTTGCTGTAAATATTCGGCAATAATTGACATAGTACATCCTTCCTATTAAAACGCTTTTACTTTTATAAGCGTGGATAACTAATTAAGACCAAATAGATGATTAAAAGTTGCGTAATATTTTATTAATTTTAAAGATAATTAAATATTTCTGATTCTACCGCTTTCTGTGGGTAATAATATCCTACGTATAATTAGCTTTATAAGTATTGATAGTACA
>LFCU01000186.1 GCA_001044195.1 Candidatus Achromatium palustre | reverse complement strand
AAAATTGTGATCTTTATCAAAAAAGGCGGGATCGCTTCGCTCTCCCGCCCTACAGCTACCGATCCTACATGAAACTGATAGCTGGTAAGACGAGCTTAGTTAATGGAAACAACAGCCAGTTAGGGTGCGCAGTGCGCACCCTACCTTGGATGATAGTGTAGTATTGCCTGGTTTAAATTTAGAATTATTGAGCAGTTTTTTAACGCAATCTAGTAATTATGAGGCTATTTGTGGCTATCGAGCCGCCTTGCGGTGCTAATATGATCATTATGGAATGAGAACAGATGACAACCTATTCGTTACAACATTATGCTTTATCGCATCCGGGTGGACGGGCAATAAATGAAGATGCCTATTGCTGCAATCAGCGTAAAAATTACTTTTGCTTTACAGTAGCTGACGGCTTGGGTGGCCATGATGGCGGTGATATTGCTTCACGCTTAGCTACAGATGCCGTGACGCACTTTATTGAAACCGAATCAATATCGTTAGATTCTCTCGAATCATGTATTAAATATGCTGATTCTGTAATCCGTCAACGCCAAGCGTCTGACACTAAATTGCAGGATATGCATACAACTATCGTAACACTGCTTAGTGATGGTGTACATGCTGTATGGGGACATGCCGGTGATAGTAGGCTCTACCATTTTCGCAATGGTCAATGTATCGCTCGCACCCGTGATCACACCGTATCGCAAGTCATGTCTAGGGTGCGTAACATCTCCCAAGATAACCAAATGCATAAAAACCGCAATGCATTATTTCGTTGTTTGGGTGATACTGATCCAGTAAATCCTAAGATTACATCTAGTTGTAAACTTATGCCCCAGGATGCGTTTTTGCTATGTACAGATGGATACTGGGCACATATTGCAGAAGAAGAGATGATAGCAGATTTGGCAAGATCCCATACGCCACAACAATGGTTGGAACAAATGACCGTGCAACGACTAAAACCTCGCATAACGGCACGACATGATAATTATACAGCGATTGGCGTATTTGTGCAATGAAATTTTTTAGCTTGATATGGTTGCTGATGTTTGGTGAAATGGAAACACTAGAAAGCGGAATATATTTAGGATACTTCATTCGGATCCTAACCATGTTCATTCAGTTAATGTTTTTCCCATGCGGGCTATTAATTGTTTTGTTGGTTACGCTGAAAAACAAACAAAGAATTATATCTGTTTTAATCCTAATTTCTTCAATTTTGCTATTCATTTCCCGAATTCCTACTTTTTTGCTTTTAGGGCTTAAAACAATTTCAACACAAGAATATACTACTTTCTTGAAGTATACTGAATTGCTTTGGTACATTGGAATTATAGGAGTTTTGGCCGCAATGGTTCTAATGGCATCGAAAATCAGAAGCAATACAGAATGTTAGGTTAAAAAATGGTAGACATCCCACACACACTAAAAAACACCTATGAGCATCTTCGTTCGTGCCTCGAAAGCGAAATAGCAAAAGGTAATCAACCAAAGATTGTGTTTTATCACACTCACCCGAATTACGGCCAATCTCATGTGTACGTAAAAACTGAAGATACAGATTCCCCGGAAGACGATATCCTTGGTGATACAATCGATTATGTTATCGATTACGAAGGTTGGTCCGATGAGGCAACGTGGTGGAAAAATGAACCAGTAGATTCAAAAGTTGAACTGAAAACTTGCAGCGGAGAAATCATCACCAGCGAAGACAACTTTGACTTCAATCGAATTTGGACAACTAACCTTGAAGTGATACTTAGAGAATCGATTAAATCACTTCCCGAAAATCTGATTCCACCACACTTTTATCTAGCCAGTGACAGCGGTGAGTATGTGGCAGATTGGAGAACAAAACCAAAAATCTAACAAGGAAAATAAAAAGTGCCGCTTCGCTCTGCTTCTTGCCGCTGGTGATTTGCGACGTTGTCAAGCCAGGTAGGGTGCGCAATGCGCACCCTACATTCAAAAAAGTATTGTAAGTGTGTACTATTAATATTTATAAAGCTAATTATACTTAGGATATTGTTACCCACAGAAACCGGTAGAATCAGACAATTTTTGGGCATCATCATAGTATAAGTTGTCAAGCGTAAAAAATTGAATAGTCGAGTAATAGACATTATCCGAAACCTCCTTTTATCCCAATAGCAGTAGAGCAAAAATTGGGGTTTCGAATAATATCTAATATCAAAACGGTACAGGTTTACTTTATTGACCACCCAATCTTTACAAGTTGTTTAACTAATTTAGGGAGCTGTGTTGTATGCAACCAATTGGGTCTGGGTTGCCCTCCATGTGTCGTGTTACATGATAATACAGGCTGTTTCATACCATCAGGAATTGCATTAGCACCACATGCTGCACCGATCAAACCACCGACAATACAAGCATTTGTATCAGTATCACCTCCCCCACATAAGGTTTCATATATGGCCTCCTGATAAGTTGATCCTATCAGGAGTTGTCGAAACGCATGGACAAAAGCAATTTTGATAAATCCTACGTGTGGATAATATGGAACATCTTGTCTTGTTTGGGCAAGATCTAACCATTGTTTTACTTCATCATTAGCATTGGTAAGTGCCCACTGCAAAGCTGTATCAAATGCTTGCATACGTTTACCAGGAAACCGCAATAAACTGGCAATAGCAATTGTGTAACAGGCAACGGCATCACAACAACTAGCATTAGGATGTGAAAGGGCAGAATCTTGACGTGCATAATCCGCCAATACTTCAGGTATAAGTTGATGACCCCAAATACCTAATGGTGTAGCACGCATCAGGCTGCCATTAGCTTTGGAGCTATATGATGCTGTTGCTGCTTCACTTACAGCTTGCGCAAGAGAATCAGTCTGATATTTCGTTTGCCAATCATCGACTCGTAAAACGGTTGCAAACGCCTGAGCAGTAGTGTTTCCAACATCAAATGGATTAGATAAAATCCATGCCACATAGTTTTTGGCGATCTGTTCCCGTGGAAAATAGCTACTAGACATTATCCGGAACCATCTATCATTCCAGTAACGATAAGACCAAAACTGGGGTTTCGGATAATATCTACTGTTACTCAAGGCGTGGGCAAGACATAGAGTCAGTTCTCCATCATCGGTAATCTGGCCAGATGCTACATTCATTATTCCACCTCCTGGCATCCACATTGCCCAATCTACTTCTTGTGGTGTAGGTTTACGTCTTATAAACTCGAGCGTAGCACCAGCTGCATCACCAACACATGCACCTAACAGTGCCCCTGATGCTGCATCATTGATATCTATAGCTTTCTGCACAACCATTATTTATACTCATCTTTGTGTTAGTTATAGGGTCTTAATTTAAGCATATTTAGAATATTTATTGCCTATTGTTACTTTAGATATTTCCTTAGCATAATAAATTGCAATTAACTATACAGCACGGCTACAATTTTAAATTTACTGATAAACAAAAAAGCACTACAATAATAGACCATCGTTTGTGATTTATTGTAGCTGTGCTAAGTGTAGCTTAATCGTACCTACGCGCTAGCCAAACACTACTGGATATTGCTTATGCTTTGTGTAGCTAAAAATTCTACTTTAGCATCTGGTTCTGGCAATACGTATAATAAAGTTACCCCCAGTTGGATAGTGTCAGCTATATTAAGCGGTGTTGGTTGCTTAATTTGTTTGGCATTTACTAATGTACCATAACGGCTATTTAGATCTTCTAGGATAGCTTCTTGTTCAGATCCTGTGATCGTAATGCGGGCGTGGATACCGGAGATACGGTTATCATGGGCAAGGATAACTTGATTATTAGGATCAGCACGGCGGCCTATTTGTGTCGAGTTGTTTAGGCTCATGATGCGGCCTTCTTCTAAGCCATTTAAGATCATAAGATACAAGATTAAATCTCCTCAATTATAATGCGTTGCTTTTGCAACAAGATTCGTAAATGTGGAGCTTTGTTGCCCGCTAAACGCCATTCACTTAATGGTAGCGTTACCTTTTCTTCTAGCAAGCGGAGTAAATCACGGGCACCAGTGCCTAATGCAATGGCTTCAGTAGCTAGATATTCAGCAATTGCTGGGGCAACATCTATATGTGTGCCTAGTTCTTGCATCCTATGGCCTAAACGTTGTAGATGAAGAGTCGCTATTTGCTGTAAGTGTTCTGGGGTTAATTTCTTAAAGACTATCACCTCATCTAAACGATTAAGTAATTCGGGGCGAAATGCTTTAGTTAAGGATTTTTTAATACGGTTGCTATGTTGTTCCGCATCTATCTCACCTAGCAACAAATGACGAGTACGAGCAGTTTCGATACCATGATTAGAGGTCATAATGCAGATAGTATGTCGAGCATCTACTGGCCGTCCCCGAGCATCAGCCATTTGTCCTTCACCAAACAATGTTAATAATACATCAGCGATGCGATAATGAGCCTTTTCTATTTCGTCAAACAAAATAACTGCATGGGGATGATTCTTTAAAAATTCAGTCAGGCGGCCACTTTCTTCATAGCCAACATAACCAGGTGGGGAACCAATCAAGCGTGATATGCTATGGGCATCATTAAATTCACCCATATCAAAGCGGATAAGATGCTGTGTGTTTCCAAATAGATTGGCAGCTAACGATTTAGCTACCTGTGTCTTGCCAGTCCCTGGATCTCCAAGGAATAAAAATACGCCTAACGGCTTATCGCGTTTACTGACACCACTATAAGCAAGTTTAAGCTTGGTGACGATAGCTTGCAGTGCAGCGGTTTGGCCAATGATTTCAGAATTAAGTGCTGTCTCTAAACGGTCCAGTTTATGTGCTTGTGTAATCTCTACATCGGAGACTGCAAAGCCAGTTATCTGTGCTAAGGCCTGGACAATATGCTGCCGCTCGATAGCCGATTGGTTGGTTAAGCAAGCAGCAGCACATGCAGTATCTAACAGGTCAAAGGCTTTATCAGGTAAACGGCGACGGGGTAAGTAATCGACAGATAAGGTTACAGCAGCACGGATAGCTGCCGCATTAATATGCAGCTTATGATGCGTTTCCAAACGAGATTGTGCTGCTGTTAGCATCTTTATGGCATTGTCTATATTTGGTTCTCGAACCTGTATTGGGTTCATGCGTCGTTCAAAGGCCGCATCTTTTTCTATTGATCGATATTCATCTTCCGTAGTAGCACCAATGATCTTGATCTCGCCTCGTGCCAATGCTGGTTTGAGGATTTGGGCTATATCATTGGCATTCGTATTATAAGTGCCAGCACCTATAATAGTATGGATTTCATCTAGGAATACGATAATATCTGGATGATTGCGCAATTCACTGATAAATTTATTGGCAAACTTTTCCATTTCACCTATTATGCCGTGGCCAGCAGTAAATAATGATACTGGAAATTCGACCAGAATACAGTTATGTAGGCGCATTGGAGCTGCATCTGTTACCAAAAGCTGTGCTAAACCTTCAACGACTGCTGTCTTGCCTACACCTGCTGCTCCAACCAATACTGGGGTATTTTTGGTCATGCGCAATAATGTTGCCATTAGCTGATGAATTTCTTGATCACGACCAATGCAGGGTAACAATAGACCACGACGCGCCATAGATGTAAGGTTACGGCCTTTATTTAACAACGGGGTATCCAGACGTACTGGCGTAACAATAGTTGCTTGTTGCACTCCATCAGCTAGATTGGCAATTTTAAGCTGGGCTAACAGATAACGTAATGCGCCTGGAACTTCTAATAATGCTAGGGTGACTTGCTCTTCACTGGTTTGGTTGTTCTGTTCCCATTCTGTAATTAATTGCTGTAGCCGTTGGCTTAATTTCGGTGGATCCGTCTTAGGCAATTTAGCAACTGGTCGTAATTCGGTCAACCGTCGCCGTAATAAATCAGGATCATGCTGTTGATGTCGAATAGCCATAAACAAAAGAGAGTCGGGGCGGCGTAATAACCATGAAGCTAGATCATCACTGCTTATATAGTCACCAGCTTGGGCTTCATTGAGCAACAATGGCTTGAGTGTATATAGATCATACTTCATCACTAGATCCTTCCGGCTTTAATTGCTTGGCTATGCGGCTTAAATCTTGTCGATTTTGCGTAATGCAGTCTATTAGCCCATATTCTAATGCCTCTTCTGCAAACAGCCAATAGTCACGTTCAGTATCTTCGTTAATACGCTCTACGCTTTGTTTGGTAGTTTTAGCTAATAATTTATTAAGCCGTTCCCGTAATCGCATGATCTCACGTGCTTGAATCTGAATCTGTGTTGCCTGCTGGACACCTTGAAAATATTGTAATGGTTGGTGGATCATCATCCTTGAATTGGGGAAACCAATACGTTTGCCTTCCGTACCAGCACTGAGGATTAAAGCCCCCATAGAGGCAGCCATACCAATACAAACAGTCCATATTGGGCATTGAATGAAGCGCATGGTGTCGATGATAGATAAACCGGCGGTGATGCTGCCTCCAGGGGAGTCAATAAATAAAAAAATATCGTCTTTAGGGGCAAGAGATTCTAAATACAGCATACTCATAACTAGATTAGCAGCGTTATCAGCATCAACTTCGCCTAATAAAAATAGGATACGATCATCAAATAGTTTTTCACTTAAGGTTTTTTCTTTAGCTTCAGGACGTTCCATTTTGATATCTGTAGGTAAATAATTGCGTCATCTTTATCTCCCCCTTGTTTAGGAGAGATAAACAGTTAGATCAATGTTATCATAATTTATTCAATGGCTAACTGACTTCGTGCTTGCTGAAGTTGATCGTTAAAATATTCATTAGGTTCGTACCCTTGAGCTAACCATTCGTCAGCAAACTCAATCGCAGCAGTAGCTTGGCCTGCTTTTTTTAAAGCATAAACTAAATTACCAGCATAGGTAGCATCTTTTGGTTCTAATTTTAAGGCGTTACGATAACATGCGGCAACTTGTTCATATTGGCCAATTTGGTTGTGTGCTAGACCTTTTCGATTCCAAAAATAGGCATTAGGTGTATGACCTTGAGCTAACCATTCATCAGCAAATTCAATAGCTTCAATAGCTTGACCTGTTTGCTTTAGTGCATGTACTAAACTGCCTGTGCACCATGTATTTTCTGGTTCTAATTTTAAGGCTTCACGGCAACATGAGGCATATTGTTCATATTGGCCAAGTTGGTCATATGCGTTTCCCTTGCGATACCAAAAATAGGCATTAGTAGGCGTATGACCTTGTGCTAACCATTCGTCAGCAAATTCAATAGCTGCATTAGCTTGGCCTGCTTGTTTTAAAGCATCAACTAAATTACCAGCATAAGTTGCATCTTTTGGTTCTAGTTTTAAGGCTTCACGGCAATATGAGGCATATTGTTCATATTGGTCAAGTTTATCGTGTGCTAGACCTTTTCCGTTCCAAAAAACGGCATTAGGCGTATGGCCTTGTAATAGCCATTCGTCAGCAAATTCGATAGCCGCAGTAGCTTGGCCTGCTTGTTTTAAAACATAAATTAAGTGACCAGCGTAAGTTGCATTTTCTGGTTCTAATTTTAAGGCTTCACG
>LFCU01000238.1 GCA_001044195.1 Candidatus Achromatium palustre | reverse complement strand
AAAATTTTGAGACGATTTTAGAGGATAGCATAATAAAAATTGTTTTTAAATAACATAATGTTAGTTGATGAATTAGACTGAACCAGTGCCGTATATTGAGCATAAACTTTAATTACATTGATAATATAGGCATGATTTTAGCTGTATTCCATAACATACTAAAAACAGGAGCATAATGATGAAGATTAGCTATGTGTTTTCGTGTATCGTACTTTTTATTTATACTGGCATTGCTCAAGCGGACAGACTTGCCTTTCCAACTACAGAAGCTGGTATCATTGAGGCCTTATCTTTTAAGGATGGAAAAGCAACGGTTAATGGTAAAAAATACGAATCTCGCCGTGGTCGGGTTTATGAAATTGTCAATGGCAGACGCATCCGTAAACGTGGCATGGCTGGGATTGTCAATACTGGTGTCGTCAATACCGCTATTATACCCAAAGCTGGGGCACGTATCCTTTTTAGAACCAATTCTGCCCGTATTACTGGCTCTAAATCTTTTAGATTACTTGATACCTATGCACAGGTCTTAAAGGGTGGTTTAAAAAGCGCAACGTTACAGGTTCGTGGCCATACTGATAATGTTGGGAACGCTGCTTATAATCGTGAATTATCAGAACGGCGAGCTAACGCAGTACGTGACTACTTGCAACAACAAGGAGTTGCAGCCCAACGTCTACACATCACCGGCTTTGGTGAAGACAAACCTATAGCTAGTAATGCTACTGAAACCGGACGTGCTCAAAATCGGCGAGTAGAGTTTGCACGGATCCAATAATGCTAATGTTCAAAAAACTAATCTTAGCATTTCTATGCCTTGCCAGTGCTACAGCGACTATTAGTGCTGCTAATAAAACTGGCATTGCTCTTATCATTGGCAACGATAATTATGCTAGCTTCGGTGCGCTATCTAATCCGGTTAATGATGCCAATTTGCTTAAAACTACCCTAGCCAAACTGGATTTTGATGTTATGTTGGTAACAGATGCCAACCAACAGCAGATGCAACAGGCTATTGTAAATTTTGGTGAGGCTTTGCTTAGTAGTGGTTCTGATACTGTAGGACTATTTTACTATGCAGGTCACGGCCTACAGATAGACGGACGTAATCTATTGGTACCTGTAGATCTGAATGCAGATACACACAGTGGTGTTATGGCCGCTACCATTGCTGTTGAAAGTGTCCTAGATGTAATGAGACAGGCTGGCAATAATCTTAATTTTATCATCTTAGATGCCTGTCGTAACAATCCATTTATAACCAGGAACATACGGCGACGCGGATCACGACGCAGCAAAAGAGGATTGGCGAAGATGCAAGCACCTACTGGGACGCTAATTGCCTATTCCACAGCACCTGGAGATGTAGCTGAAGATGGTACAGGGCAACATAGTCCGTATGCTGAGGCACTCGCTAAAGCATTATTGCTACCCAATGTTGCAGTAGAACGCATGTTTCGGCAGGTACGTAATCAAGTTTTGCATAAAACTCAAAAACGCCAAGTACCCTGGGAAAGTTCGTCTCTAGTTGGTGATGATTACTTCTTTAATCCTGGAATAGCACAGTCAACTATTGCTAACATGCCAGCGTCATATACAGATAGGCAGGCATTATCTTTGCATATTAACTTTCTGACCCGCCCTGCTTATGGCGGCCAATTTCGGAGTTTTACGGATGGAGCTATCCTGCGTAGCGGAAATCAATATCAGATTATAGTCAAGCCTGCTGTACAGGGCTTTTTATATATTTTTCAGACTGATGCTGCTGGCAAAGTCCAACGATTGTTTCCAATGGCTAGCTATGGCAGCCACCAGCTAGGCAATGTTAATCCAGTACAAGCCGGAACTACGTATACTTTGCCCAAACAAGGCAAGGCATATACTCTTGATAACACTGTTGGTAAAGAACGCTTTTATGTATTTGCCTCCCGTAACCCACGCCCGGATATTGAAAACTTAGCTACTCGTCTCACCAATGCCCAAGCAACTGGTAACACCTGGGCTGAAACAACGGCGACCACACAACTCAATAAAGTATTCAAGAGCCGTGATCTACCGTTAGCTCCAGCACGTGGTTTAGGTAGAACTGGGGCATCAAACATAGCTAGCTTTTTCAATAACGCCTGCGCTGATTGCGTACATGTGTTGGAATTTCAACATCAATAGCTAACACAAGACATTATTTGATACCCAACTTTTTATTGGTACTGGACTGATAGAAAGTTTCAAATAATGTCTAATCAGAGGAAATAATCATGCTTAAAGTCGCATCATTACATTATGGAGTCATCTTCAAAAAAGCTTTTTCCAAGCCGCATATCTTTGCTGGCTTTGTCAAAGACTTAACCGGCATTCAATTGGAAATTGACACCGTTGAAACTGAAAAAGCTTTTGATCCATCGATTGGTAAGGTTGATTCACGGTTTGATTTATTTGCTGAAGACAAAAAAAATCGCATTATCGTAGACATTCAATATAAACGTTATCCTGATCATTATCATCCATTCTTACATTACCATTGCGCCGCTTTATTAGAATTTGTCGGTTCCTTCATGGAATACCGTCCCAATGTGCGCGTATTAACCATCGTCGTGCTAACTTCAGGTGATCACCATAAAAAAGATGTATCCCTCATTGATTTTGACCCAAAAGATCTGCATGGAAATAAATTAGGAGAAATTCCGCATCAGGTGCTTTATTTATGCCCGAATTATGCTAATGATAAAACGCCAGAACCATATAAAGAATGGCTCTATGCAATGCGTGACACCCTGAATGAAGAGGTAGATGAAACTCAATATTCAAATCCAACTATTCAAAAGGTTTTGCATACTATTGAGCGTGATTCCATTTCACCGCAGGAGCGGGCGCGAATGTTTGATGAGTATGGTGATGAGCAGATTAAGCAGGATAAATTTGCTAAAGGCAAAGCTGAAGGCATTCAGCAAACTGCGCTTGCTATGTTACATGAAGGTATGGATGTTGCTTTAATTCAAAAAATTACTGGCCTTAGCCCAGAAATATTAAAGCAACTTAAGGATCCATGATTTATTGCAAATGTAGAGGAGGCACAGCTTTTGTTGACTTTTCAAGGTTATAATCATAATTGAGTAAGGTGGCATAAGTATGTTTGAAATTATTGAAGAACTTGAATCTAAAGCATTAAGTTTGTCTACAATGCAAAGAGTACGTTTAGTGGAGCGTTTAATTACAAGCCTAGATACAGAGCCAGATATTGAAGATGCATGGGCTGAAGAAATCGCAAAACGATGTGCAGAAATAGATCATGGAACAGTTACATTGTTGTCAGGACCAGAAACACTTGCACAACTTAAATCTGAATTTTAATCCATGAAATATTCACTACATCCAGATGCTAAACAAGATATGAAAGAAGCTGCTACATATTACAAGGAGCGCGGTGGTAAAAGGTTAGCACAGACATTTTTTAGTGATTTTGAACGTTCTATTTCTTTATTAACACAGTCTCCACTACTTGGAGCCTCATGGCTACACAATACACGACGTTTAGTGATGCATCATTTTCCATATTCTATAGTTTACAAAATTTTAGATACTAAAATATGTGTTATCGCTGTTTCCCATAATAGCCGCCGTCCTGATTATTGGAAAAAACGAATTCAGTAACTTCACCTATCTTATAAATTACGAACTTCAAAAGAAAGAATACAATGATGGAAAGTGTAAATGTTACTGAATTTAGTCAGCATTTGCTGGATTATTTAATACGAGTTGAACAGGGGCATGAAATCGGCATTATGGTGCAAGGTAAAACTGTTGCTAGATTAATACCATATTTTGATAATAATAAACGGGACGCTGCAACAAGACGGCTAGAAAAATTACGGGGCACGATGATTGTTGGCGATGTCCTTACACCTATTGCTACAGAGTGGTCTGGGGATGCAGATAATTTGTGATACCCATGTGTTATTATTTTGGGTAGATGCACCTAAACGATTGTCTTCTAATGCCTATTCTGCAGTAGAATATGGTGTAGCATCTGGCACATTAGCCTGTGCTGATATTACTTTGTGGGAAATAGCCATGCTGTATGCGCAAGGTGCGTCACATGAACACATATGTCTTCGAATTTGACAATAACTGTGCGATTCAAGTGCTAGCTGCATTTGGATTACATCCTGGCGATGAAGTGGAAATACTCGAACAGGATGAGGAACTTATTATACGGAAACCTGCGGCAAATTTACTTGCCGCTTTTGATGTATTAGCATCATTACCGGAAGATTTTATGGCCAATGGGCGTGAAGATGAATATTTTCCTCGTGAACCTAAATCATTGGATGAGGTTTGATCCGATGGCAGTTGCCATAAAATTCTTACTTGATACTAACATTTGTATTTATATAGCTAAAAATAAACCGCAAGAAGTAGCTAGGCATTTTGCTCGCATTCGCCCAAAAGAGGCGGCTATCTCCATAATTACTTATGGCGAGCTATGTTATGGTGCAGCTAAAAGTTAAACGCCGGAACAATCATTAGTAAAAATTAATGTTTTTGTGGCACTGGTCCCGGTATTGCCTTTGCCAGTAGATGCTGCTGTATATTATGGTCAATTACGGGCTGAATTAAACCAACGAAGTACTTCCGTTGGTATGAATGATTTATGGATTGCTTCTCATGCCTTGGCTTTAAATATTATACTGGTTTCAAACAATATCCGAGAATTTTCACGTATTCCAGGATTAAAATATGAAAATTGGGCAAATTCATAAAAATCTTATGTACAGTCATAATATGGTTAGCAGCGTAGGTTGGATTGGTGGCATTATCGCCAACCAAATATTTTTTTTATCAATTCAATCTCCATCACATTTACATTATGATATAATTTGGTTGTGTTGGGTTACCAAAAGATGGCAACCCAACCTACGCTGCTAGCCCCATAATCTGTTCACCAGAGAAGTTAATCAATGACCGATGATCCAATTGTAGAAGAAATTCGTAACATTAGACAAGCACATGCTGCTAAATATAATAATAATTTTGAACGTATTTATGCTGCAATTAAGGAAGGTGAAAAAAAATATGCACACAGATTGGTGAATCGAAAAATAAAGGAAAAGCCAGTATCTACAAATTTATAATGCAATCTTTAATTAATGGTAAGCTAAATATGCAATCTTATAAACATTTCTTCCCTATTTTACTTATTAGTATTGTTGTCTTAATTTTGGGAATAGCTGGTCTTAAGGCGGCGCAATGGACTGCTAATGTAGAGGAGGCACAGCTTTTGTTGACTTTTCAAGGTTATAATCATAATGCAGTAGCAAATTGATGATAGATTTCGCTTTTGCTTTACCTAATTTTACGAGCTGGGATTATAGATACTTTTATGCCTTCCCAAACCATTTATTTAGATACCAATATATAATCGTCCGTTTGACGATCAAAATCAGCCTCGTATTAAAATGGAATCTGTAGCAATTACTGCCATTTTACAATTAGTAAAGGCAGGAAAGCTAAATCTATTAGTTTCCAGTGTATTAGAATTTTAAAACGACAAAAATCCATTCTGGTTACGGAAAAGATGGGTCAAGCAGTGTTTGCAGAAAGCTGCTATCTACTTACAAGTTGATGAACATGTGTATAGACGAGCATCACAATCAGAAAAGGACGGTTGTAAAGCACTCGATGCGCTACACATCGCTTGTGCTGAACTTGAGCATTGTGACTATTTTATAACTTGCGATGATAAACTTATCAAAAGTTATCATAATGATATACTTATAGTACAAAATCCTATACATTTTATTTTAAATCTAGGCCAGCTTCTATGAATGTGACACTGTATCATGATCAAGAGATTATTGCAGAGGCGATGGATATTTTGCTACAACACATGGCAGCCGATAAACTTGCTCATTTAATTGCTACTATACAGCAAGATAAATCTGATTACCTGGCTATCCGCGAAACCCTATTTGCAGAAGAGACAGTAGACAGTCTTTATCAGCAAATTGTAAAGTATCAAACTTCCTAAGATAAACTGCAAAGTGTTGCATTTGTGAGGTTATAATAGTTGCACTGCAACAGATGAACTATATTTTATCCGTCATATAAGCTAATTTGGGAGATCGCAAATGTTATCCACTCCAGTTAAGTATGAATGCATAATGTTGTCAACAAAGGTTGACCGTTCGGTTGGGACTGCTCAACCAGGACTCTAGTTGCAATTCGGAAGAGTTATCAACAGAGAGCGAATTACCTAAAAATGTCCAGTTTTGTCCAAGTTTTTAGGAACAGCAAGGCTGAAGCATTAGGTGAAGGATGCTTGACATAGCCAAAATAGGACGTAAATATAATGACAGAAATACAGCAACTTATTATTCGTGAGGTGCAGCAAGTTCCTGAAGCAAAATTGGCAATCTTGTATGATTTGATTCATTACTTTCGGATTGGTTTAGCCAAAGATAGTGCCAATATGCGTCAACCTGGATTGTTAAAAGGCAAATTAGGCGATGCATTTTTTGAACCCTTATCAGAAGATGAGTTACAAGCTTGGGAATGAAATATTTAATCGATACTCACTTATTGTTATGGTGGTTGTTTGATGATCCAAAGTTAGATCAAGCGATACGTGCTATAATTAGTGATCCTGCTAACATCATATTAGTAAGTAGTGCTTCAGCCTGGGAAATTGCGACGAAATATCGTATTGGCAAGTTGCTAGAAGCTAAAGAGCTGGTTGAGAATTATCATGCAATTCTTGCTAAAGCTAAGTTTACTGAATTGCCTGTCACATCTACCCATGCTTTACGAGCTGGAAGTTTAGCTATCGATCATCGTGATCCTTTTGATCGGATGTTGATTGCTCAAGCGGAATTAGAATCAGTGCAACTAATTAGCTATGACAATGCACTTTGGCTTGCGGCAACCAATATTATCTCTAAACACTATTAAACCCAAAATATACACTCAACATATTATGATGCTATAAAATAATATCCGAGAATTTTCACGTATTCCAGGATTAAGATATGAAAATTGGACAAATTCATAAAAATCTTATGTACAGTCATAATATGGTTATCAGCGTAGGTGGGATTGGTGGCATTATCGCCAACCAAATATTTTTTCTTATCAATTCAATCGCCATTACATTTACATTATGATATAATTTGGTTATGTTGGGTTGCCCAAAAGATGGCAACCCAACCTACGCTGCTTGGAATAACTAGCTAAATTGATAACAATTAAGAACAGTGTACAATTTATTTTCCGCAAACTTTAATAAAATTCTTGACTATAATAGTATGATCAAATAGACATTATCCGAAACCTTTTATCAATCCAGTAACGATAAAATAAAAATTGGGGTTTCGGATAATCTCTAATATAATGTGATATATAATTATGGGTTATTTATGGTATGCTAAATATGCAATTTTATAAACATTTCTTCCCTATTTTACTTATTAGTATTGTTGTCTTAATTTTAGGAATAGCTGGTCTTAAGGCAGCGCAATGGACTGCTAATGTAGAAGAGGCGCAGCGTTTGTTGACTCTGCAAGGTTATAACCCTGGTCCGGTAGATGGTTTGATGGGTGGTAAAACTCGAAGGGCTATCCGGCGTTTTGAACGGGCTAAAGGGCTAAAAGTTACAGGTAGAGTTAGTATTAGATTACTTGCCGCGTTACGGAGGGCAAATAATCCGCAACCAGCTATTAGTAATAGTGATGTTGAGGAAGCACAGCGATTGTTGACTGCGCAAGGTTATGATCCAGGGCCAATAGATGGTTTGATGGGTAGTAAAACACGAAATGCTATCCGGCGTTTTGAACAGGCTAAAGGGCTGGCAGTAAGTGGTAAGATAAGCACTAATCTACTTACGGCATTACGCACAGCAGCCAATAATAAAGTTGCAAAAAATAGCCGTCAACTCGTAATTCCTGACGAAGCAAAAAACAAATATCCAGATTTAATACCGCAGATTCTTGCTAGTCCATCTATGGATGATGAAGAAAGAAATTATTGGTTTTCAGTGCTACCAATAATGACTAAAGATCAAATAGCAGAGCTTCGTAGTATTTTGAGTGATGAAAGGGAACGGTTGGGCAAGTTGGCTCAAGAAAAGCAACAGGCAAAAGTTCAATCTAATACTGAGGTCACCCGAGATTCAGCTCCTTTACAGCAAGTAATTCCGATAGGGCATTCTGGATATATTACATCAATTGTTTTTTCTCCCAACAATAAACTTATTGTATCTGGTGGATCAGATCATCTTGTAAAAATATGGGAAGTAGCAACTGGCAAAGAATTACGTACACTAATAGGACATACCCAAGAAATTATTTCAGTCAATTTTTCTCCTGACGGACGCTTTGTGATATCAGGACAACAAGATGGTACTTTAAAACTTTGGGAAACAGTTACAGGACAAGAATTAAAGACCTTTCAAGGGGGGGCAACATCAAATTTTCCAATTACATTTTCGCCCGATGGCAAGTTTGTTCTTTATATTCGTAATGAACAAAAAAATGATATTCCTATGCTTTGGAAGATATCTACAGGCAAACAAATTCCAGTTCAAATATCTCCTAATGTTCCTAAAGATATAATTTCGGTTACATTCCAGCCAAATGAAAATTCATTATGCCATTCTGATTTCTGTAAATATGAGTTGGATTTTCGTAAATTGGGAATAGGATTAAAAATTCCTAGTATCAATCAAGAATTTTCTTCTAGTGAATTCAACGGAGAAAAAGCTGCCGATACGATAGAGACAGGTGATGATGTAAATTTTACTGCTTTTTCTTCTATTAATCAGTTTGTGATTTACGCTCGAAGTGGAATTATAAGTTATGAAGGAAATGAAATCTATCGTGAATTAGTGTTGAAAAAACAAGATAAAAACAAATGTATTCTTGACCAAGGAGATGCAGACCCTTTCGTTTCAGCAGCTTTTTCTCCTGATGAGCAAATGGTTGTATCAAGTGACAAAGAAAGAAATTTAATATTATGGAATGTTGCCACTTGCAAAAAATTGCGATCATTCAATGAATACTTAAGTCCTGTAGTTTCAGTAGGCATTTCTTCCAATGGACACAAACTTTTTTACGCAAATGGTGGTTGGATGGGACGGAACATCGGAATTAGAGAGAATGTAGGTGCATGGGATTTAAAATTGGCTCAAGGATTACAACATTTTGGAACGTTTAATGGCGACAGTGCAATCTCTTATGCAGTTTTTTCTGCAGATGGTAAATTTGCTATTACTAAAGGAGATGGATATTGCGATGGATGTATTGGTCAGGCCAATATGTGGGAAATGGCAACAGGTCGGAAATTATCCAGCTTGTGTAATGAAAGTAATATTGCACTCTCGCCAAACAATAAAACAATAATATGTGTTGGAATTTATGGTATAGAGTTATGGAATCTTGCCACTAGAAAAAAACAACAAACATTTACGTCCTCTGGATACAGATTTCCACTATCATTTTTTGCTAATGGAAAAAGTATAATCATAGGGGATGAATTGTGGGATGCTACTACTGGCCAAAAGATGCGTACATTTTCATTGCTCTTGCCTAATATTGGCCGTCCTGACATCGTTAAAGTTTCCCCTAATGGTAAAATTGGAATATTTGCTTATTCTTACCACAAAGCGTTTTTGTGGGAGTTAAAAACTGGAAAAAAATTACGTTATTTAAATATACCATTACCTGTAAACTCTATTACTTATTCCACTGACAGTAAATTTATTCTTGCTGGAAGTGGAGATAAAAGTCATGGTGGTTCTGACTTGTCGAATAGTAGTGTTTTAACGCTGTGGGATGTATCTACTGGACAAAAAATACATGAATATCGTGGACATTCAGATACAGTATTGTCAGCTATTTTTTCTCACGACAATTCTCAAATTTTTTCTGGAAGTAAAGATGGCACAATACGTATATGGAATACATTTTCAGAGCAACAAATTGCTCAAATGGTGTACTCTGAAGATGGTGAATGGAGCATTAATACTCCAGATGGCTACTATAATACTAGTCCAGAAGGCAAAGGAGCTATTTACTATGTCGCAGATCTTGAAACCTTCGGCTTCGAACAATTTGAATCCCTATTCCGTCGTCCTGATATCATCAAAGCCCGTTTGGCAGGAGATTTAACCGCTGGAACTCCAGCACCAAAACTTACCCGTCCTCCACGAGTAACCTTACTAAAAACTCGTAGCTTTGCCACCATCAACACTGATAAAGCTCAATATCCACTGGCCCTCGACGTAACCTCCCGTGACGGTGTAAATGCCAAAACCCTACGCATCTTTGTAAATGGCAAACCTACCTTAGAACAAGCTGTAAGCCAACCACAGCAACGATTTGATCTACAAGTTCCTCTATTTAATGGTCCCAACCGCATTACTGCCGTAGCCTATGACACTAAAGGCTTTTCCAGTAATCAGGCATCAGTTGACGTTGTAGCCAATGTTCCTAGCATAAAAAAACCAACTCTATATGTCATGGCCGTGGGCATTAGTGAATATCCAAAAATGCCTGCTGAATCATTAGAATTTGCCCATACAGATGCCCAACATCTAGTACAAGCCTTACGGCAACAAAAGGGCAAGATGTTTGCTGATGTACGGGACTATACCCTGACTAATAAAGAAGCTACACCCCAAGCTATTATTAAGGGCTTAAATGTCCTAGCGCAGATGGATGCTAATGACATTGCTGTAATCTTCTTTGCTGGTCACGGTGCACAAGATAAGAATGGTAAATTCTGGTATGTCACCCAAGAAGGTACATTGGCTAATCCCCAAAATGGTGGCCTAGATTGGCAAACTTTAGGTAACTACCTTAATCGTATTAAAGGCCGCACCATCCTATTCCTCGATGCCTGTCGCTCTGGTAGCATTACCAATGAAACCGTTGTACCTAACGATGAACTTGCAGCTAAGTTTTTCAGCGGTGGTACAGGTGGAGTTATGGTATTTTCCGCTTCCAAAGGACGACAATCAGCCCTAGAAAGCCCTGATATAGGCAATGGTGCAGGCTTTTTCACCCACTATATTACCCAAGCCCTAAGTGCTAAATCTAAAGACGCAGATCGTAACAATAATGGCTTTGTGGAATTTATGGAATTAGTTGACTATGTTAGTAAGACAGTTAATACAGAATCAGCAGGTCAACAAACCCCGTGGCTTAGTAGACGGGAATTGTTTGGAGATTTAGCTATTGCTAGGGTGCAGTAATCACAGGATGATTGTTTTTAGTCCCAGATGTTGTGCGGCATTGCTCTGTCGCACATCGGCTGAGATGAAGATATCAGCTCGTAGGTGCGATTAACGAAGTGTAATCGCACAAATTATCTTTATTATTTGAATGTACGATTACGCTTCGCTAATCGCACCTATGGCACTCATCCATCTACGGTTTTAAATAAAGAAATAATGTATGATACAAACCAAACAGCTTAATGAAATTTATATTAATTTACCAGCTATTGCTCAACAAGAAGCCTTGGATTTTCTATTATTTTTACAACAGCGTTATGATAAAAACAATGCTTTAATCAATAGACCTGTACAAGATAAAAAACTTAATGCTAATATTCGGGATCATCTGGCTTTTGGGATGTGGAGTGATATAACTGAGGATTCACGTACATTCCTTAAACAGCTTAGAGAAGAGCAATGGAGCAGTTAGCAAAGGCTGTCCTTTTAGATACTACAGTCTTAATTGATCTATTCCGAGGCAAAGAAAAAGCTGCTGATTTTATTGAACAAGAATGTAACACAAAACGATTATTGGCGATTTCAATTGTATCTACAATGGAATTAATCGTAGGCTGTCGTAATAAGATTGAGGTTGACAAGTCTCAACAATTAATTGCTGAATTCTCTGTTGTGCAAATATTGCCTACTATTTCTGCTCAAGCATACAATTTGCTTGTGAACTATAGTAAAAGCCATGGTTTATTAATTCCTGATGCTTTAATTGCTGCAACGGCAATGATTTATGATATGGAATTGGCAACGGACAATTTAAGGGATTTTTTGATATTGCCAGGATTGCATGGCTATAAACCTTATTAATAGGTGTGTAATATAAGTAAGGATGTAAGTTTTGATCATTATCAAGTGCAGGGCTGTAGGGTACAATAACCAACGGGCATTGCACAATTTGTTAAAAATATGACAAGTATAAATTAGGTAGATTAGACATTATC
The DNA here is from genome assembly GCA_001044195.1 of Candidatus Achromatium palustre. Lineage (GTDB taxonomy): Bacteria > Pseudomonadota > Gammaproteobacteria > Chromatiales > Chromatiaceae > Achromatium > Achromatium palustre. The sequence goes on along the minus strand of LFCU01000238.1, from coordinate 36,193 downwards.
CGAAACCTCTTGCCAGTCCAATAACGATAAGATGAAAATTGAGGTTTCGGATAATGTCTATTATTTATGTTTTAATGGCGCAATGCCCATTGGTTATTGCGCTACCTCGCTAGAAATATCGCAGATTTTCAACATATTAAAAATCTAACAATAGAAAATTGGTTTGATTGTTAACCATTGGTAATAAAATTTTCAATTAATGGTATGCTAATATGCAATCTTATAAACATTTCTTCCCTATTTTACTTATTAGTATTGTTGTTGTAATTTTAGGAATAGCCAGTCTTAAGGCAGCGCAATGGACTGCTAATGTAGAAGAGGCGCAGTGGTTGTTGACTTTTTACGGTTTAAAATAACTAAAACATGGTATTTCTATGAATTGGCATGAAGTTAGATCCATTTATCCTAATAGCTGGGTATTGCTTGAGGCCATTGAATCCCATCATGAAGGAGATAAATGGCATCCAGATCAATTAACTATAATTAATGAATTTGCTGATATAATGTCTGCTCTTTCTGTACGAAGACAATTGCGTAGCCAAATGCCTAAACGGGATCTATTTATTGCCCATACCAATAATTTAGTATTAGATATTCAAGAACGCCAATGGATAGGTGTTGGATTCATGACATGAAGTTCACATTGGTCAATGGTCTGCCTTTCGTATCTATTGTATTGCACCATCACCAACGTTCGCTTACATTGGATCGCATACTTGTCGATACAGGCTCTGGAGGCACGATTCTTCCAATAGAACCGCTTATAGTTATTGGAATTGAGCCAAGCCCTGAAGATACAATTCACCGTGTACGTGGAATTGGTGGAGTTGAATATGTATTTCGCAAGCAGCTAGAATGCTTGGAAGTTGGTGAGATTTATTTAGAGCAATTTGCAATTGAGATTGGCCAAATTGACTATGGCTTTTCAATCCAAGGTATTTTGGGTGTTGATTTTTTAATTAAGTCCAAAGCAATTATAAATTTTGCAAAACTTGAAATTCTAAAAAATGAGCATTAACCATGAAATTTTACATTCGCCTATTTTCCGTTCTATTAGTTACCCTTGTTACCTTAATTATAGGTATATCTAACCTAGATGCAGCTTTGGGCTATAAATCCTGGTAAACAGATGGACGACGGGTTTCGCTAAACTCTACCCATCCGACGATCCAAGGTAATATAATTATGTATGTATCAATAAATGAAGCTCAATTACGTCTTCCCGAATTAATTAAGCAACTTGCTATGAATGATGAGATCGTGATTACAGAAGAAGAAAGACCAATTGCCCGCTTGGTTAGTCAGGCGTATACCAAACAGCATAATAGAATCCCTGGCAGTGCTAAAGGTAAATTACGTATTATCACCGAAGATACTGCGCATTTAGACGATTTTAAGGATTACATGCCGTGAGAGTTTTGCTTGATACGCATACTTTTTTATGGTTTTTGCTTGATGATCCCAAACTTTCTCCATTAGCTCGTGATATAATTATTGATGGTGCAAACAAGGTAGAAATTAGTCCAGCAAGTTTCTGGGAGATTGCCATTAAGATTAGTTTAGGAAAGTATGAATTATCGGAACCTTATCAAGATTTTATAGAACAAGAATTAACAAAAAATGCTATTCAAATTCTACCAATTTTGCCGCGCCACACTGCTGCACTTATTCAATTACCATTTCACCACCGCGATCCTTTTGATAGGCTTATAATCGCGCAAGCAATTGTTGAAGATATACCCGTGTTGAGTAATGATGCTATATTTGATGCCTATCCTATTTATCGAATTTGGAATAAAAAATCTAGAAATTGAGTATTTACTATGAAATTTTATATCCGTCTATTTACCGTTGTATTAATTACCATTGCTACCTTAATTATAGGTATCTCTAACCTAGATGCCGCTAGATATTCTGCTAATGTAGAGGAGGCGCAACGTTTGTTGACTTTTTAAGGTTATGATCCTGGGCCGGTAGATGGTTTGATGGGTGGTAAAACTCTGAGAGCTATTCAACGTTTTGAACAGGCTAAAGGGATAAAAGTTACAGGTAAAGTTAGTATTATACTCGCCTAGGCCACAAATTTAAATTTTTTCGCATCCTTAAAACTTTGAAATTTTAGATTAAGAAGAGAATCTAATTCAACTTTATATTTATCATGAGTATGGACTAAACAATCAGAAATAGCAGATTTAAAAGTCTCAAAATCCGAATAATACTTTGAATACAAGCACTTATTTTTAATAAATTTCCAAAGACGCTCAATGAGATTAAGATTTGGCGAATAAGATGGCAAATAGAGCAACTCAATATTTAGAACATCTGCTAACTCAAATACCAGTTTACATTTCTGATACCTGGCATTGTCCATAATAAGTACGATTGGAATATTAGGGTTTAAGCGATGTAATTTCCACAACAAATCGCAAACGCTTTGAGCATTAATATAGCTATCATTAGTGACTGTTATTAGCTCATGAGTAATTGCATCCAAGGCTCCCAAAACATTAAAACGTTTTCTTCCAGCGGGAGCTTGAATAAATAAACGACATAAAGACCATAAAAAGCCCAAAAAAGGTGCCCAAACAAAATGAGCTGCATCAACAAAGAATACTTTCTTGGTTCCGTCTTTGGCCTGCTCAAGTTCAGGCTCAAGCTTTTCCTCTTTGAATTCTTCTTGGATATCTGGATCAGCTTTGCCAGGTATCATGCCTACTTTACGCCGTTCAAATCCAATTGATTTCAAATATTTACGTACTTGAGTTTCACTTCTTTTTATGCCAGTTAATTCTTCTATTTTAGCCATAGCTTCTTTGATAGTAGCTGGTGGATTGTCTTTAAAATAAGCTTCTATTGTTTGGGTATGTTTTGTCAAATCGCTTTGGGGTTGGTGAAATTTAATTTCTTTGAGTTTTTGTATTCCGCCTTGTTTGTAGTCTTTTAAATATGTACATAAAGTTGGTTCAGATATGCCAGTGAATTTGCAAATTTCTTTGTGTTGTGCCCATTGGCTTTTCAGCCATAAAGCTTCCATCTTGCGTTGTACTCTTGGATGGGGATGATGATATCTTTCGTAATTTATGGTTTGTATTTCTGATGTAGTAAATTCTATTTTTATCATTTTTAAATTTTTAAAATTGGTGATGGTTAAGATTTGCTATTATACTATATTTTTGGGTGTATCAAAACTTAAATTTTTGGCCTTGCCAAGTATAGATTACTTGCTGCGTTACGGAGGGCAAATAATCCGCAACCAGTAGTTAGTAATAGTGATGTTGAGGAAGCACAGCGTTTGTTGACTTTTTAAGATTATAATCATACATTATAGTAATAGATGGATGATGGGTTTCGCTTCGCTCTACCCATCCTACGAGCTTACAGTTTTTCCCAATTATCAAATTAGGAGTTTTTTAAACATGACAATAAATAACCACCCCAAAACAATTTTTTGCTTTTTCTTAATGTCATTATTATTTACGGCTTGTTCTTCTCTACCACCACCAGAATTTTACGTTGAGGATCATCATCCACTGATAGAGCGTGATGGTGCTGTTAACCTATTGGTAGATGTATGCGTAAAATATGATGATTTAGGTATTGGTAACGATCACTTTCTTGGTACAGAATCCAGGAGTCTAGCCAAGGAATTTACAAATCGTTATAGAGATTATCTTGAGACAAATGGTATCAAAATTGATAGTGTGCAAATCTTGATATGTAGTGGTGTAAACGGGATGCAAGAAAAATTTGTAAAAAATACTGGTGATCCTGTTGTGTTATCCACCAGGCCATTTGAGATCGTTAGCGACTTTGGCAATGATCAAGATTATATTTCAGCACTCAATATTGTTGCTGCATATAGCCGTATCTCAGCTCTTCTCAACCCCACCAGTATAAAACGATATAGAGTTCTCAGAAAATTTCGAGAAGGCAACCCTTGTAAAGATATGCAGCCAAATTTAGGCCGCCGTTATAATTTGGAATCTGAAAAATCTAAATTATCTTCAGATTTTAAGGTGGCTGCATTGAATGTTATGGCCAAAATGAAAAAAAACAACCTTCTTTATGTAGGATTAATTGGCAAAAAAGAGTCATCGCGTCAGGGTACTGCCAAATCTGTTACACAATGGATCACTGCTCTTGTACAAGGTGCATTGTATATTGCTGGTTCTTCTAACAAGCTTCCATTATCAAAATACAAACCAGGTTTATATGGAGTACAATTTGAATACAATACTGCAGCTTTGATTGACTTAACTGTTGGAACGTTAGTATGGTCAGATGAATATCATTCATGTTTGAATTCAAAATATCCACTTTTACTTAATATTACACATAAGCGAACAGATCATTGGAGTCCACCTGGCACTCCTCCTAAAAAATAAATCCAAATTTAAATATACATTATTTTAAAGGCATAATAGAGATGCACATATACAAGAAAAATTTTTATAATTATTTTGCTTTACTAATCATCTTATATAGTATTGTTGGCTGTGCTCCTCGCCCCTCGATAAGGTATACACCTTATGATTTTTGTTTGCGTCCAATTGATCCCAAAATGGCACGAATCATCCTTACAAGAGGGGCAGATTACTATAACTATAGATTTGAAGTTTTTGACAATATGCAACCTATTGGTAAGATTGGCAATGATAAGTTATGCTGGGATCGGTACCCTGGTGAAGCAATCATAACTGTTGCTTCTGTAAAATGCTATTTGAAAACACAACCTGGTATAACCTATGAAATAGAGTATGAAGGAGTTAAAACAGAAAAATTAGGTTATAGACTACAATTCACAGCTGGTTGTAAATAAGATGTTTGCATATCAATTTATTTTTACTGCTATCTTTTTAGTGATTATCTTGGTTGCGACAGGATGCAGCCATGACGCATGGCATACAGATGTTGAAAATAAACCCGTAGATAATCAACCATTCGCTATATTACGGACAGTGATAAGTCAAGAACTCTCTGGAAGCGTAAACGCTGTAGCTATTTTGCCTGACAGTCATTTGATGCTTACTGGAAGTGGCAGCATTCTACGCCGAGGCAATACATTAAACTTATGGGACATAGCAAACGGTAGACAAATACGCATATTCATTGGACATTCCAAGCCTGTTAATGCGGTTGCTTTTTCACCTGATGGTCGCTTTGCCTTGTCTGGCAGTGCTGATAGAACGTTAAAATTATGGCAAATGTCTACTGGCCAGCTGATACGTACCTTTACTGGCCATTCTAATATAGTGACATCTAGCGATTTTTCCCCAAATGGACACCGTGCTATTTCTGGCAGTCTTGATAATACCCTAAAATATTGGGATATTGATACTGGCAAAGCACTGCATACTTTTGATGCATATATTAGCGGTGTTAAAGCAGTCGCTTTTGCACCTGATGGCCGTAATATCTTGTCTGGTGGGGATAACTCTTTAAAGCTGTGGGACGTGACAACAAATAAGATGTTACGTTCTTTTGGTCCGCACAGTTTCGAAATTTTAGCTGCTGCTTTTGCACCTAACGGCAAACTAGCTATTTCTGGCGGCGGAAATGAAGCAATTTTATGGAATATAGAAACCGGTGCCAAAATAAGTAGTTTCACTAGGCCAGGGCGTTATGGAGAAATTAAATCAGTTGCGTTTTCTCCTGATGGTAGCAAAGTAATATTATCGGGAATGCACAGCACCATCTGGAATGTTGCCACAGGAAAACGAGTACAAATTCTTACTGGACATAAAACTACTGCTAATGATGTTACATTTGCTTCTAAAGGCAAACAGACAATTTCTAGCGGCAGTGATGGCACTGTATTTGTTTGGGATGTTGATTCTGGTAAATGGATTGTGCGCATGATATCTACAACAGACGGAGAATGGAGTATCAGTACACCAGATGGCTACTACAACACCAGTCCTGAAGGTAAATCAGCCGTTCATTACGCCTCAGATACTGAAACATTTGGCTTTGAGCAATTTGAATCTCTGTTCCGCCGCCCAGACATCATCCGTGCCCGTTTAGCAGGAGATTTAACCGCTGGAACTCCAGCACCTAAACTGACTCGTCCGCCACGAGTGACCTTGCTTAATACTCGTAGTTTTACCACTGTAAATACTGATCAAGCCAAATATCCACTTGCTCTAAACGTAATCTCCCGTGATAGTGTAAATACTAAAACTCTGCGTATCTTTGTCAACGGTAAACCTACATTAGAACAAGCTGTAAGCCAACCACAGCAACAGTTTGATCTGCAAATTCCCCTATTTAATGGTCCTAATCGCATTACTGCTGTAGCCTACGATACTAAAGGCTTTTCCAGTAATCAGGCATCAGTTGATGTTGTTGCCAACGTTCCAAACATGAAAAAACCAACCCTATATGTTATGGCCGTGGGCATCAGTGAATATCCAAAAATGCCTGCTGAATCACTAGAATTTGCCCACACCGATGCCCAACATTTAGTGCAAGCCTTACGGCAGCAAAAAGGTAAGATGTTTGCTGATGTGCGGGACTATACCCTGACTAATAAAGAAGCTACACCACAAGCTATTACTAAAGGTTTAAATGTCCTAGCGCAGATGGATGCCAATGACATTGCGGTAATCTTCTTTGCAGGTCACGGTGTACAAGATAAAAATGGTAAATTCTGGTATGTAACTCAAGAAGGTGATTTTACTAATCCCCAAAATGGTGGCCTAGATTGGCAGACCTTAGGTAACTATCTTAATCGTATCAAAGGCCGCACGATTCTATTACTCGATGCCTGTCATTCTGGAAGCATTACTAATCAAACCGTTGTTCCTAATGATGAACTAGCAGCTAAGTTTTTCAGCGGTGGCACAGGTGGAGTTATGGTATTTTCTGCTTCCAAAGGCCGCCAATCATCCCTAGAAAGCCCTGACATTGGCGATGGTGCAGGCTTTTTTACCCATTATATTACTCAAGCCTTAAGTGCTAAATCTAAGGAAGCAGATCGTAATAATAATGGTTTTGTGGAATTTATGGAACTTGTGGACTATGTTAGTAAGACAGTTAATACAGAATCAGCAGGCCAGCAAACCCCGTGGCTTAGTAGACGGGAATTGTTTGGGGATTTAGCTATTGCTAGGGTGCAGTAAAACTATATTTGCTAAAATTCTATAGATGATTAGATTTGATTGGGATCAGGCAAAAGCTGAATCGAATAAAAACAAGCATGGTGTTAGCTTCGAGGCAGCCAAATCTGTATTCTACGATGAATTTGCGTTACAGTTCTACGATTCTGACAACTCAGATTTAGAAGAAAATCGTTTTTTGATGTTAGGCTTAAGTTCTAAAGCAAAAATGCTGCTTGTTTGTTACTGTGAAAGGGATTTAGGAGACGTTATCAGAATTATAAGTGCTCGTAAAGCCACAAAAAATGAGAGTAAATTCTATAGAGGTAGGCAAAGATGAAACCAGAATATGATCTTGCAACAATGCAATCGCGTCCCAACCCATACATTACAAAACTGCAAAGTAAAGTAACAATTACATTAGATCAGAATGTGATTGAATATTTTGAAGACATCTCAAAAGAGTCAGGAATACCATATCAAAGCCTAATTAATCTTTATCTTCAAGATTGTGTAACCCAGCATAGGAAGATAGATACTACTTGGTATGAACAGATCGAACATGCTTAGATTTGACTTACAATTTAAGTCCTAATCAAATTCCTCTCATTGTTGTCGAGCTTGATGAAGAACACGATCACTATATGCTCAATAGCATCGGCTGGAATGATAAACAAAGGATATGGAATACAATCGTTTTTGTCCGCATTAAAAATGCAAAATTTTGGATAGAAATAGATGGTCTGGAACAGGGTGTGGCAACTGATTTATTAGGCTATGGCGTTCCTAAGGATGATATTATACTAGCTTTTCACCATCCTACTATACGGCCTTATACGGAATTTGCTGTAGCCTAGTTGCAAAAAATTGTTGGGAGATTTAGCTATTGTTAGAATGCAATGCTTTGTATATATTGGATAAAATTAAACATTTAGATGGTAAGCACAATGACAGCTCGTAGCTCGTAGGTGTGATTAACGAAGTGTAATCGCACAAATTATCTTTATTGTTTGAATATACGATTATGCTTCGCTAATCGTACCTACCGTGCTAGGCCAAAATGCAAAACTCCAGTTGATCGGCTTGCTGCTGTACCCTAAATGGCCAAAGTCGAGTTAAAATAATTATTTTATTTTGGGTATTGACAATAAATAACAAAGCAGTTAAACTTTACAAAATATTTAATTTTTAATCATAATTTTAAGAGGACATAATCAATGTCTGAATTTAAAAGCCCTCTCAGTCGCTTAAGTACGTGGATTCAGAAATTCTCGTGATTCTTGGAAAGGTAGAGCTATTGAAAGACATGAGCAACTACGAGCAGCACAAATAAAGATTAGAGATACTAGGAAAAGTAGCGACAACTAGAAACAACGAGTATTAAATGCTGAACAAACTCTTAGAGAAATTAATATAAGACCTAAAAAAACCACAAGAATCCTAATTGCCTATGATAATAGAGGAAAATTCTCAAAAACCTGAATTAATAGAAAATACTTCAAAATCCATAGAACTCGATAAAAAATTAGACCATAATGCTGAAGGAAGATATACCTACTTACTATTTTAGTAAAATTAGAGACTACGAATTAAGACAATTAGTTAATATCAAACAAAAATTTTCAACTGACATTTTTGACAATTGGTTTGATAACAAACAAATTATTAAAGATAATGACATCCAATTTTTAACTGAACTTCTCAACAAAGAATTTAATTTTATTAGAATTTACCAAGAAGAAGACTTAAAAGTAAAATTTATTGCGCCTATTTTAAATAGAATTGATTTTAGAGATATAAATAAAGAAATAAGAGATTTTTACGAACAAAAGCTAACCTATCAAACCGAAAAATTTATCCTTACTGGTATAACCGATTTTTTAATTTCAAGAGGTTTAGAGTATTCAGAAAAACCTTATTTTTTTATTCAAGAATTTAAAAAAGGCAAAGAAAACGTTCATCCAGAACCACAACTCTTAGCTGAACTTATAGTGGGCGTTGAATTAAATAATTTTAAAACCATGAAAGGAGCTTATATTGTTGGGGCTATTTGGAATTTTGTGATACTAGAAAAATTAGCCGAAAATAAGTACCAATATTTTATCTCAATAAACTTTGACAGTACTAAAATTGCAGAACTAAAAGAAATTTATAAAAATTTACTTTTCATTAAAGATGAAATATTTCAGATGGTTGTAGATGATTTATAGAGATCTAAAAATAGGTATAATTGGATTAGGCTACGTTGGTTTGCCATTAGCAGTAGAATTTGGTAAACATTATTCAACTGTCGGTTTTGATCTGAAACAGCAACGCATTCAAGAATTGAAGGCTGAAGATGATAAAACCTGTGAAGTTTCTTCTGATGAATTAAAACAAGCTCAATATCTCAACTATACCCACGAATTTAAGGATTTAGTAGACTGCAATTTTTATATTATTGCTGTTCCAACACCTTTAGATAAACATAAAAATCCTGATCTCACTCTGCTTGAAAAAGCCAGCGTTACTGTTGGCAAACTATTATCCCCAAATGATTATGTTGTTTATGAATCAACGGTATATCCAGGGGCTACAGAGGAAGTATGTGTACCTATTTTAGAGCGTGAATCCAAACTCAAATTTAATCAAGACTTTTTTGTTGGTTATAGCCCAGAACGTATTAATCCTGGAGACAAAGAGCATCGCTTGACAAATATTGTCAAAGTTACTTCTGGCTCTACACCTCAAGCAGCTAAGTTTATTGACAATGTTTATAAAAGTATTATTGCCGCTGGAACTCATTTAGCCAGCAGCATAAAGGTGGCAGAAGCTGCTAAAGTAATAGAAAATACACAGCGTGATGTTAATATTGCCTTGATCAATGAATTGGCTATGATCTTTAATAAGCTAGAAATTGATACGCTGGAAGTATTAAAAGCCGCTGGTTCAAAATGGAATTTTCTTCCCTTTAGACCTGGATTAGTTGGTGGGCATTGTATTGGAGTTGATCCTTATTATTTAACTCAAAAGGCTATGGATGTCGGTTACTATCCACAGATAATTCTAGCTGGTAGGCGGATTAATGACAATATGGGCTGTTATATCGCTCAAATGGTTATTAAACTTATGGTCCAAAAACACATTCATGTTGCTGATTCTAATATTTTAATCATGGGGCTAACTTTTAAGGAAAATTGTCCAGATTTACGTAATAGTCGTGTGATAGATATTATTGAAGAATTACAAAGCTATGGTGCCAATGCTCATGTTTATGATCCTTGGGCTAATGAAGAAGAAACTAAACAAGAGTATAAGGTTAAATTGATTACAAATTTAAATACTGAATATTATGATGCGATTGTAGTTGCAGTGGCTCATCAGCAGTTTTATGAAATGGATATTAAAGTTTTGGCTAAAGAAAATTCTGTGATTTATGATGTTAAGTCCATATTGCCAAATGATGTGACAGATGGAAAACTATAAAAAAGGCAAATAATGAAAATATTGGTAACAGGTGCCGCCGGTTTTATTGGTTCACAGCTTTCAAAACATTTGTTAGCGCGTGGTGACGAAGTTATAGGACTTGATAATCTTAATGATTATTATGATGTTAATCTCAAAAAAGCACGTTTAGCTCAATTAAAAGGGCAAGCCAATTTTAAATTTGTTAAATTGGATTTAAAAAATCGGAGCGCAGTCGCAGAATTATTTATCCAAGAAAAATTTAATAAAGTAATGAACTTAGCTGCTCAAGCTGGTGTACGTTACTCTATCAAAAATCCTTATGCTTATGTTGACAGTAATATCATCGGGTTTGTTAATCTATTAGAGGGTTGTCGCCATAATAATATTGAACATTTAGTTTTTGCCTCTTCTAGCTCCGTGTATGGCCTAAATACTAAAATGCCATTCTCTGTCCATCATAATGTGGATCATCCCATTTCACTATATGCTGCTTCTAAAAAAGCCAATGAGTTGATGGCACATACCTATGCTCACCTTTATGGTTTACCTACGACTGGACTGCGTTTTTTTACAGTTTATGGCCCATGGGGACGACCTGATATGGCTTTATTTAAATTCACTAAAGGTATTATTGAAGATCAACCTATTGATATTTATAACAATGGCAACATGCAACGTGACTTTACCTATATTGATGATATTGTTGAAGGTGTAATAAGAGTTATTGATAAAATTCCACAAGCAAATCCAAATTGGTCTGGTAACATGCCCGATCCTTGTACCAGTCCAGCTCCATATCAACTTTATAATATTGGTAATAATAACCCTGTTGAATTGATGTACTATATTGAAACTTTGGAAAAAGCCTTAGGAAAAAAAGCCAAGAAGAATCTATTGCCTATGCAAGCTGGGGATGTACCTGCTACTTATGCGGATGTGGCTGATTTGGAACGAGATGTTGGTTTTAAACCACGAACTTCTGTTGAAGAAGGGATAGGCAAGTTTGTTGAGTGGTATCAAGATTATTTTAAAATAGTTTAATCATCACAACCAATAACCATTGGAACATTATAATTATTGATGGCCACATAATGAATACAGTACAGGAGGAATACGAAAAAGATTTTTATAGCTGGATTTATAGAAATATTAATCTGTTAAGACAACATAATTTTGAAGCACTTGATATTGATATTTTAATTGATGAGTTAGAAAGTATGGCAAAACGTGACAGACGGGAGCTAATCAGTCATCTAATGGTACTTATTTCTCATCTATTAAAGTGGCAATTTCAGCCAGAACAACGAAGCGGTAGCTGGCGTGGCTCTATTAGAGAGCAACGTATTCAAATCCGCAAACAATTGGAAGATAGTCCAAGCCTAAAAAATCAACTAGTCACTGGAATAAATTCTGCCTACCCCGATTCAGTGAAGCTTGCAATAGAAGAAACAGGCTTAAAAGCTGATACCTTTCCTGACGAATGTCCTTATTCAATTACACAGTTGTTAAATGATGATTTTTATCCTCAGTCTGGGAAGGTATGATGGAAATAGCAGCTATTGATAATAATGGCCTAATACGTGTCCTAAACGTTCCCATGCAGAGCGTGGAAACGATAAAATAAACATAATATTGTTAATATCACGATTACTATACCTGATGAAGAAATTATTTTCAAACGTAACCAAACTGATTGATCCACTTGATAAAATTCAAGACCAATCAATAAAAGATATGATTATTTCAATGAGAAAAATCCGAGGTACTCAACTAAATAAACTTGATCACAATTTAACAGATCAAGCACTTTTTTTGGAAGGGCTAAAGCAAAGCGGAAAATATAATTTATGAACGATATTCTTCTGGATATCAATATCATTGTTGATATATGTACCGAACGAATGCCTCATTTTATTTCCAGCCTTGAAGTAATTAATAAAGCTCAAGAACAAAAGTGCCGCATTTGGATTTACGTAGGTAGTGTACAAACACTGGAATATGTTATCGCTACTGAGCTTTGTCAACAAAATAAAGCACACAAGTTTTCCCACTGCTTATTAACTGCCCGCAAGTTATTGTCAGTGTTTGTTGAAGATAAACACTGGTTGAGTGCATTATCTTCAGAAGGAAATGTGTTTCAAGATTCTGACCCTGAAGATGCACAGCTTTACCAAGCTGTACAGCGTTTAGGTTCAGAAGCACGTTTGATTTCTCGTGATAAAAAAATTCTTAAACGTGGGCATTATGTTATCAGTGTAGAAAAATACCTGTCGTTATTTAACACAAAACAACACATAAATTTTATTGACTTAAAAGCACAACAGCAAAAAATTCTACCTCAACTAGAAAAAAATATTCAGCAAGTACTCCATCATAACAAATATATAATGGGGCCAGAAATCTCCGAGTTAGAACAAAGATTAGCAGACTATGTTGGTGTTAAGCATTGCATCACCGTCTCCAGCGGCACTGATGCCCTACTAATAGCTATGATGGCACTCGGTATTGGTCCAGATAATGAAGTTATTACTACGCCATTTAGCTTTATTGCCACCGCTGAAACCATTGTGTTATTAGGAGCAGTACCAGTTTTTGTTGATATTGATCCACACACCTATAATATTGATCCAAATCAAATAGAAGCCGCTATTACATCTAAAACTAAAGCCATTATGCCAGTCTCTCTTTATGGACAATGTGCAGAGTTTGATAGTATAAATGCCATTGCTAAAAAGTATAATTTGCCTGTTATTGAAGATGCTGCCCAAAGTTTTGGAGCTACTTATAGAGGACGAAAATCTTGTAACTTATCCACCATTGGCTGTACCAGCTTTTTCCCATCAAAACCATTAGGTGGCTATGGAGATGGAGGGGCATGTTTTACCAATGACGATGAATTAGCTAAATTCATACGTGAAATTCGAGTACATGGACAAGATAAACGCTATCATCATGCTCGTATTGGTATTAATGGGCGCATGGACACTTTACAAGCTGCTATTTTATTAGCAAAACTCGAAATATTTCCACAAGAAGTTGAAGCACGTCGTCATATTGGGCAAGCTTATACAGAAACCTTAAAAGACATTGTTACAACACCTTATATAGAACCTCATAATACTAGCGTCTATGCCCAATATACGATACAAGTTGAGAATCGTGATGAATTACAACAAAAATTAAAAGAGCAAGGCATTCCAACTGCTGTTCATTATCCCATTCCCTTAAATAAACAACCAGCGTTTAAAAGCAACCCTTTATGGTTGCCCTTGACTATAGCAGAACAAGTGGCCAAAAAGGTAATTAGTTTACCTATGCATCCTTATTTAACGAAACTTGAACAATTAAAAATAACTGAAGCAATAAAATAACTGATTTTACCGTTTTCTGTGGGCATATAACTATTTGATAATGATATATGAAATTATAAACAAAAGTAAATTATGGCCAAGAAGAGTATGATAAGTGTGTACTATCAATACTTATAAAGCTATTTGTACGTAAGATATTATTACCCACAAAAAGCGGTAGAATCAGGAATTATGTACGATGGTCAGAACTGGAAGCAAACCATAACCCCTTTGCCGCTGTCGTCATGGCGCATCTTAAGGCAATGGATACCGCAAAAGATCAGCAGAGCCGTTATCAATGGAAACTCAAATTGGTACGCCATCTTTACGAACAAGGGCAAAATCGGCAAGATATTTTGGAACTTTTCCGATTCATAGATTGGGTAATGCACCTACCGCAAGAACAGGACGAAAAATTCTGGCAGGAACTAAACAGTTTTGAGGAGAGACAACATATGCAATATGTCACTAGTGTCGAGAGGATAGGCATCAAAAAGGGTATGCAAAAAGGAAGATTAGAAGAGGGCAGATCTATGTTGAAGAAATTACTCAATAAACGCTTTATAAACCAGCCTCAATGGGTAGATGAGCGTTTAAGCCAAGCAACCCAAGATGAATTGGAACACTGGATCGAAAATATCCTTGATGCTACAACTTTAGAAAAAGTATTCCAGTTAAAGACATAGCTAATTTAACTGTAGGATACGCAATGCGCACCATACTTTGGAAAAAGTGTTCCACTAAAGATAATGTCTCGGCGCGAAACAAAATCTGTAAGCAAAGTAATTTGGTTATAGCTAATTTAGCTATGTTTTTCAATTAAATTGTAATACACTGAACCAGTCTTAGGACTGGTTTTTTTGTTTTCTGGGGGGGATTTTGAGTGCTGATGCTTTAAATACTTTTTTGGCTACGATCACTCATCATGGTGCTATTGATGGAGTTACTGGTTCTTGTCATCAATTAAATACGCCTATTGGTGATGCCGTTTTAGTTGATTGTGGTCTGTTTCAGGGAACGGAGGTTTCTGGTACTGGTAGCCATGCTGAACAGTTGGCGATTGAATTTGATATTGCACAAGTTAGGGCATTGGTGGTTACTCATGTCCATATCGATCATATTGGACGTATACCCTATTTGCTGGCTGCTGGTTTTAATGGCCCGATCATTTGTTCACCAGCATCAGCACAGCTATTGCCGTTAGTGTTGGAAGATGCATTGAAGGTTGGTGTGACTAGGGATGAACGTCTGATTACAGCAGCATTAGAGCGTATTAGAAAACAGATTGTCGCATTGCCTTATAAAAAATGGCTGACGTTGATGGATGGCGGCAAAGATCGGTGTAGTATCAAGGTAAAGCTGTCACCGGCTGGCCATATTTTAGGTTCAGCCTATGTAGAGTTTTCTTTGCAGCAACAAAAACGTAAGGAGCGGGTGTTGTTTTCTGGTGACTTAGGTTCAACCCATACGCCATTATTACCAGCTCCTAAATCTCCTTATCAGGCTGATATATTGGTGTTAGAAAGTACCTATGGTGATCGTCGCCATGTAGGTCGATTTCAACGTTATCAGCAATTAAGGCACGTGATTGAAGTGGCGTTACGGGATCGTGGGACAGTGTTGATCCCGGCCTTTAGCATTGGCCGCACTCAGGAATTGCTGTATGAACTGGAGCAGATTATTCACCAATATCGGCATAAATTTGCCGCCCAAGGTTTAACTTGGGATGATATAGAGATCATTGTCGATTCACCATTGGCTGCTAGTTTTACTCAACAATATCGAGAGTTGAAAAAATACTGGGATCGGGAAGCACAGCGTAAACTTAAACAAGGACGACATCCGCTAGCATTTGAACAGCTTATTACCATTGCTGACCACAAAACCCATCTACAAACCTTAGACTATTTGGCTAAGACTCGTCGCCCAGCTATTGTTATTGCTGCAAGTGGTATGTGCAGCGGCGGACGCATCGTTAATTACCTTAAAGCTATGTTGGGCGATAGCCAACATAATGTGCTATTTGTTGGCTATCAAGCAATTGGCACCCCAGGACGAGCAATTCAGAAATATGGTCCCAGTGGTGGCTATGTAGATTTGGCAGGAGAACGTATCAATATTCGTGCTGGCGTAGAAACCATTAGCGGTTATTCCGCCCATGCAGATCAAGAGGATTTAATTCGGTTCGTTAAACGGATGCGCGTTAAACCAAAGTTAATTCGCTTGGTGCATGGTGATCAAGAGGCTAAACAGGCGTTGCAAGCAGCTTTAAGACAACGCTTTGCAGAAATTATTATCGAATAAACAACCTTTAATGGCCACAGCAACACTGCCATAATTGGAGATGGTGATGGTAAGTGCATTAAAATATCGTTTTGTTTCCTTTGAAAAATATCTTGCTAATGAACGCGAAGTGAGTTTACGTAGTGAATATGTCAATGGACTGGTCTATGCTATGGCAGGTGCTAGCCGAACTCATAACAGTATCAGTATGAGTTTTGCTGCACTAATCGATAATAATCTCAAAGATGGTTGTCAGGTATGGCAATCTGATATGAAGGTTGCTATTCTTAACAAAGGGCAACGTTTTGGTTATTACCCTGATATTATGGTTGCTTGTGAAGATGATGCTGATAAATACCTCTGTACGCACCCGATACTGATTGTTGAAGTGCTATCTGATAGTACTGAACGTATTGATTTGAAAGAAAAATTTGATAACTATGTTAGTATCCCTTCCCTGCTGGAATATGTAGTGGTATCTCAAAATGTGCCTTTAGTGCGGGTATTTCGTCGGCGTACTGCTTGGGATATGGAGACCTACAACGCTGATGCTAAATTTCGTTTGGACTCTATTGGTTTGGATGTGCCTGTTCAGTGTATTTATCGACGGGTACGTAAAGAGGTAGGGCTAAATTACAGGACTGGCCTATAGTGATTTTAAAAAGAATTAGGAATTCTTATCCATAATACGAATGATATTTATACTTATATTGCACCTATATGAACTCTTCCCAAGTACTAAAAATTATAATCGCCCAAACCAATCTTTTTGTAGGCGATATATCTGGTAATACCAATAAGATCATTACACTCGCCAAACGAGCTATAGAACAGCATTCGGCGCATCTAATAGTATTTCCAGAATTAACCCTAACAGGCTATCCACCAGAAGATTTATTGCTACGTCCTGAACTTACAGATCGTATAGAAAAAGCTTTACAGCTTTTGATGCAAACTATCTCTAACATAACTCTCATTATTGGCTATCCAAGACGTTATGGTAAAGCTTTATATAATTGTGTTGGTGTAATCCAAGATGGAAAATTATTGGCAGAGTATCACAAACACACTCTGCCCAATTATGGAGTATTTGATGAAAAGCGTTATTTTACTTCTGGTACTAAACCCTGTGTGATAACGGTTTATGGACTCCATATTGGATTGACTATTTGTGAAGATATTTGGGTATCTAAACCTGCCCGTTTAGCCAAAGAAGCTGGTGCTCAAATTTTAATAAATATTAACGCTTCCCCATTTCATTTAGGTAAACAAGTAGAACGCGAAACCCAAGTACGGCAACGTATCTTAGAACTTGGTTTACCAGTTTTATATGTAAATCTTGTGGGCGGTCAAGATGAATTAGTATTTGATGGCAGTTCTTTTGTTATGGATACAACTGGTACGGTCATACAGCAAGCATCTTTTGCTAGTGAAGAAGAAATGTTGGTAACTATAAATGCTATAGATATAAATAATATATCTATAGATAATATAGATATAGATACTAAAATTCAACCTAAATCGCAACCACATACCATAAGTCCGCTACCCAATGCAGAAGCCGCTATATACCAAATCCTAGTCTTAGGTGTACGTGACTATGTCCTAAAAAACGGTTTTAAAGGTGCGATATTGGGTTTATCTGGTGGAATTGACTCAGCATTAACATTAGCTATTGCAGTGGATGCTTTAGGTAAAGACCAGGTACATGCCATACTCATGCCATCTCGCTATACAGCGGATATGAGCAATGAGGATGCTGTAATAGAAGCCGAAGCTTTGGGAGTTACATGGCATAGTATCTCTATTGAATCATTGTTTCAAGGTTTTCTGAATTTATTGGCTGATGCCTTTGCTGGTGCACAAGCTGATGTAACTGAAGAGAATATCCAAGCGCGTTGCCGTGGTGTTATTCTGATGGCACTTAGCAATAAAAGTGGCAAGATTTTACTCACAACTGGTAACAAAAGTGAATTAGCGGTAGGTTATGCGACTCTATATGGTGATATGGCTGGTGGTTTTGCGCCTTTAAAAGATGTCTTCAAGACTTGGATTTATCGTTTAGCTAGGTATCGTAATAGTATAAGCCCGGTAATACCTCAGCGCGTTTTAGAAAGGTCGCCATCTGCGGAATTACGACCTGAGCAAACAGATCAAGATAGTCTTCCATCTTATGATGTTTTAGATGCAATTTTGCGTCATTATATTGAATGTGATAATAGTGTTGCTGAAATAATTGCAGCCGGATTTGATCCTATTATAGTACAGCAAGTTACACGGATGGTGGATCGCAATGAGTATAAACGCCGCCAAGCACCACCTGGGGTTCGCATCACGCAGCGAGCGTTTGGTAGAGATCGACGCTATCCGTTGACTAATAGATTTTAATTTCTATAGTTTATTGAGAAGTTACCAAAATAGGCAATCCTATATGTGCGATCCTAAAGATCCTGATTACCAAATTGAAGAATTAAGAGTACAAATTGAATATCATAACTATAACTATCATGCCTTAGATAGTCCTGAAATTACTGATGCTGAATTTGATCGTCTATTTGCAGAATTACAACGACTAGAGGCATTACACCCACATTTAATAGTTAGTGGCTCTCCAACCCAACGAGTTGGCTCTGCTCCTTTAAAAAAATTTCAAGAAGTGACCCATACAGTTCCCATGTTGTCACTAGAAAATGCGTTCACTGATGCTGATCTAGCTAAATTTGATCATGATATCTGTACCGAACTTAAATTGTCTAAAGTAGCCTATACGGGGGAACCAAAATTAGATGGTTTAGCAGTTAGCATTCGTTATGAAAATGGCGATTTGGTACAAGCATCTACCCGTGGTGATGGTACTACTGGAGAAGACATCACTCAAAATGTCCGTACCATTCGTACTGTACCATTAAGATTATTTGGTAATGACTGGCCTGCTGTACTGGAAGTGCGTGGCGAAATCTTTATGCGCAAAAAGGCTTTTAATACCTTGAACACCTTGATTATAGCCCAAGGTGGCAAACCATTAGCTAATCCACGTAATGCAGCCGCTGGAAGTTTACGGCAGCTAGATCCAACCGTTACAGCGCAACGCCCCTTATCTTTTATATGTTATGGATTGGGTATTGTAGAAGAACCCCAAGAGCCATTACCCACAAACCACCAAGAACTTATATATTACCTTATAAATTGGGGATTGCCGATCTCTAGTGAACTAAGCTACCTAAAAGATCTGGAAGCCTGTCGTGCTTAT
Organism: Candidatus Achromatium palustre; assembly: GCA_001044195.1. GTDB lineage: Bacteria > Pseudomonadota > Gammaproteobacteria > Chromatiales > Chromatiaceae > Achromatium > Achromatium palustre. Next base: position 16,766 of record LFCU01000238.1, on the reverse strand, counting down.
TATCAAGATATAGGAATGCTGCGAGATAGCCTAGATTATCCTATTGATGGGGTAGTTTTTAAAGTCAATAGCTTTGCCCACCAAGCTAAATTAGGATTTAGAAGTCATAATCCACGGTGGGCCATTGCTTATAAATTTCCTCCCGAAGAACAATTAACTAGAATTGAAGCTATTGAATTTCAAGTAGGACGCACCGGGGCTATTACACCAGTAGCCAAGCTTAGGCCAATACAGGTTGGCGGTGTAACGGTTAGCAATGCTACATTACATAATATCGATGAAGTGACACGCAAAGATATAAGAGTAGGTGATCTAGTCTCGATATATCGTGCGGGTGATGTAATTCCTAAGATCGGTCAAGTGCATCTGGAACATAGACCCAAATTTTCTGAAGTCACAAAGTTACCAGATCTATGCCCAATCTGTGGTTCTAAAATACTAAAACCAGAGGGTGAAGCAGTAGCACGTTGTACTGGTGGCTTATATTGTCCTGCACAACGTAAAGAAACGATCCGTCATTTTGCATCTCGTCCAGCTATGGATATTGAAGGGCTTGGTGATAAATTGATAGAACAATTAGTAGCTAAAAAATTAGTAACAGCACCATCAGAGCTATATAGTTTAGAATTGTCACAATTAGTCAATTTAGAACGGATGGGAGCCAAGTCAGCAGCTAACCTTTTAACCGCTTTGGAACGCAGCAAGACGACTACCTTGGCACGTTTCATATATGCGTTGGGGATTCGTGATGTTGGAGAGACAACGGCCCAGGCACTGACGCAACAATTCCATGATCTAAATAGTCTGATGCATGCTAGTAATGAGGCCTTACAAAATGTAGAAGGTGTTGGGCTGGTAGTTGCAGAACATATAGTTACTTTCTTTCAGCAGTTACATAATCGAGAAGAAATAACTCGATTATTGCAAGCTGGACTTCAATGGTCTTCCACAAATGTTCCTAAGAAAATTCCCAACATGCATTTAGAAGGAAAAATATTTGTGCTTACTGGCACCCTATCACGCCCGCGTAGCCAAATAAAAGCTGCTCTTGAGGCAAGAGGAGCAAAGGTATCAGGTAGTGTTTCAGCTAAGACGGATTATTTAGTAGCTGGTGCAGATTCAGGGTCTAAACTTACTAAAGCTAAGGCATTAGGCACCAAGATCTTAGATGAATCAGCTTTAGATCTTTTATTGAAAGAAGCTCAAAATTAAAAGGCGCGGGTAACGCGCCTTTTTAGGATAGAACATTAGAACTTAGCATCAACTATGGTCCAACCTTGTGGGCAGTTCAAAGTGTGAAACTAGGAAACTTAAGTGGTATAACATTAGTTGTAACTATGTGTTAGTAACTTAAGTTTAAGTTCCTTGACGGGTAAGTTTCATGAACTTAAAGGATAGAATAATGAAACGCCAAAATTGCCAGAAAACATTACCATTGAGCCGCTTAACGGTATGAGTTAGTGTGTAGTTCATGTTCGTATTCTCTCAGTTATATATTTATATTTATATACGCAACAACCTGGAAGTTATTCCTAAAAGATCATTGGGACAATTTTCAATAGTTCCCCCTTAGACATTCTTATGGAATAAGCTTCCACATTGGCCTGCCGGCCAATTTATGGAGGAATGCATGATGCAAGACTCGCTTAAACCATGCCCCCGCTAACCCTAATTCCACAGTGGCTGATTTAACATCCCTGCCACTGGTTTCTGGAAACTGTTTGCGGTTCCGAACGATAGGATAAATCCCAATCGTACAAGCAGAACCCTTGATAAGAGAATTTTTTAATGAAGCAATGCACATGCCTGCAGTCTCAGCCATTGAAGCAGTATGGCAAGGTTCACGTCCTTGAATCATCTCAGCTACATTAAGAGCTGCTGCTTTACCAGTCAATTCTGAAGTATAGCCAGTACGAGGGATTGCTGGAGCAATAGTCGTACCTTTACTAGAAACATAAGGCTTCGACATAAAACCAGGTGGAGCAAAGGCAATACCCACTGCAAACATATTCTTATATACTTGATTTTGATAGGTCTTAGGCCAGTCTGGCCCATCTAGTTCTTCATAAGATTTGCCATATACCGCATCTACTTTCATGAATCCTGCCGGATTTAATAATTTATCTGCTAGGTCAGCTCCATTTTTGTCTAGATAGCGAATTGCTTTGCCTTTAAATGGAGGAATCAACATAGCGAAATCATACGGAATTTCGTTTTTATGGCCTTCATAATCTTCAGCGTAAATGATCTTTTCATCTACTTTAGTAACATGGCTTCTAATTTGAGGCGCGATGTCATAATCACGATACAAAGCATCTGCTAAGTCTTGGGATGTAAAAGTGATAGGCCCCATTTGGGTTTCAAAGCCATCAATCCCAAAGTCTCCTAATGCAGGTTCGTTAGATAGCCATTTTAAATTGACTTTGTCACGTAAACCCCGATCTTTAAGGTCATTATGCAATAATGAGATAAATTCAAAGGCCGCACCTTGGCAAGTACAGGTTCCATGTCCTGTGCCAATTACAAAAGTAGCTTGGCGACCTTTTTTGAGTTCTTCTACTATTTCTAAATAGCGTTTAGCTGTTTGTGTGGCATGATCTGGGGTACAGATAGAGAAAGTATGTCCATTCTCTGGGCCAAGTCCAGGAGTGGCCTCAAAGTTCAGATGGGGTCCAGTGGCATTGATAAAGAAGTCATAATCTACTCTTATAGGGCCTTGAGTTTCTCCATCACGAGGGTCTACTAGGACATATTGCTCATCAGGGTGTACTTCAGTAGCGAGACCTTGGATTAGTTTAATGCCAACCCGTTTATAAACTGGTTTTAGGGATATTTGGGTGCGCTTAACTGACATTTGGCCAACACCAACCCAAACTAGTGATGGGATATAGGTAAAATTAGTCGTAGGGTTTACTACTATAATTTCATGTTGCTCTTTGTCTTTAAGAGCTTTAAGAGCGTCAGCAAGTACAAGGGCTGCATATTGCCCAGAAAATCCTGCTCCTAAAATTATGGTCTTTGCCACGCTGTATTTACCTCAAACGAATAAATTTTTAAGTGTTGCTAATGGGTTATTCATATTTATATTATTGTAGGTATGGGAAGTTTAGAATAGTAGCAACTTTAAATGAGATTATATAAAAATATTATAGATTTAAGTAATAATTTTTTTATTTTGTAAGATAGTTTTTAATTTTAGATTAAGTATTTTTGTTTTGAGAAGATTGTAATCTAAAATTTGTCCTATAATTCTCGTATCTTAAAAATAGAATTTCTAATCTATTTAAATCCTAATTTTAGAGTTAGAGGCACTCAGAATATAGGGTTCCTGAAATTTTAAGAATTTTATTATTATAGATCTTAAAAGTATTTTAAAGTAGTGGCTACGGGTGGACTTGAACCGCCGACATCAGCATTATGAGTGCTGCGCTCTGACCGCCTGAGCTACGTAGCCATGATTAGTCTTAATTATATTTGTCTTGTGTTAAATTGTCAAGCCTTAAAATACAATTTTGTTAATGTTATTTATTCTTAAATACTATCTATAAATTTTTTAACGTTCTATATACTTTGGCTTGCATTTTAATAATTGTGAATTATTACGATGATATTTGTCAACTATAAATTTTAATTATTTTAATCTAAATTTAAAACTCCTTTAAAATGAATATGTTATATAGCTTATAACTATCCTGTAGGCTCATAAAAAAAGCGTCCCCAACCGCTAGTAAAAATTGCCAAACCATACAGGCTATGTTCCAACCAAGACCAACGCAAATCTTGAGTGCGTTGATAACTAATAGTAAAAAAGGCCCCTCCTATTAAAGTAAAGAAAATAGCAATCCAATTATCGTATACTATATGTAACAAAGCAAAACTGGCAATATTACTAGTTATCATCAAATTAGGTGTAGGCCATAAGATTTTATAACGTCGAAAATAAAATTGACGATATAAAATTTCCTGTGGTAGTGCGGAGACAAATGGATAAAATAGCATAATAACTATCCATAATTGGGGACGATGTAATGGCAAGTGTAAAAAATGCTTTGGCAACCACCAATATGCACTGCTAAATATTAGGCTAATAATTAGTATAATGCGTAATCCTACACTGTATCCAACAGGTTTAATTGGGCCATCATATCCTAGATTATTGCGTTCATGCCATAAGGCATAGAGAATTGGCGGCGCAAATAGTACAAAACGACTAATATGTAACCATTCGCTAAATACAAATAATGGAAAGGCGATGAACAGTATAAGCCATTCCAAAATTAACCAAAATTTAGATTGCATTGGAAATATACTTGATGTTTAAAGATATAAAATAGTAAATTGTGCACTTGGTAGCTTTTTTAATTTCTTATTAACTCTTGCAACGTGAAGCATCGTAACCCGATTTAAAATAAATTTAAAAATATTGTTGACTTTAAAAATAATTCCTATTAAAGTTGTAAATCCTCAAAGCAATTAGTATACTGTATTGCCACAATATACATTTTAAAAGATTTAGGCGCGTAGCTCAGTTGGTTAGAGCACCACCTTGACATGGTGGGGGTCGTTGGTTCGAGTCCGATCGCGCCTACCAATACTAAAAATTTTGTTTCTTTAATATTAGACATTATCCGAAACCAGTCATTCCTGCGAAAGCAGGAATCTATATCTTAACAATCATCTTATGTTTGTTAAGGTGGTAGATGGTTTTGGATAATGTTTATTAAATTAACTTTTAAGAGCTGCATCTTTATAGACTATAGTCTATATTATAGATATACTCTGGTATCCTTTATTTTCTAGTTTACAATTTATAGATTGGTTGTATTATCAACATTCTCTATTAATATTTGGTATGAATCACCTATTCCCAATTCAAAAAGTATAAACTACTTTTGGACGGTGATGAAGGATGCTTATATTACTATATTTTAAAAAAATCCTATAAAATCCTATAAAGAATTTTTAAAGTTAAATAAAATAGGACTCCGTCTGTGCCTATCATTACTTTACCTGATGGCTCTCAGCGATCTTTTGATACCCCAATTACTGTATTAGATTTAGCAACATCCATAGGAACCGGACTTGCCAAGGCCACATTAGCCGGTAAAGTAAATGGAAATTTAGTAGATGCTACATACTCTATAGATACAAATGCAACTGTCGCTATTATTACACGTAGAGATCCAGAAGCCTTAGACCTATTACGCCATGACGCAGCCCATGTAATGGCGCAGGCCGTACAGGAAATCTATCCCGACACCCAAGTAACTATTGGCCCTGCCATAGAAAATGGTTTTTACTATGACTTTGCTCGTGAGACCCCATTTACGACCAAAGATCTAGAACTTATAGAGTCTAAAATGCGCGAAATCGTAAAACGGAATTTACCTATCAAACGCGAAATTTGGGATCGAAACGCCGCTAAAGAATTATTTGCCAAACATGGCGAACATTATAAAGTCCAAATAATCGAAGATATTATTCCAGAAAGTGAAGAAGTCTCCATCTATCGTCAAGGCGAATGGTTTGATGTCTGTCGTGGACCCCATTTACCCAACACTAGCTATCTCGGAAATGGTTTTAAACTGACCAAAGTAGCAGGAGCATACTGGCGTGGTGACTCTAACAATGCCATGTTGCAACGAATTTATGGCACTGCCTGGCGTGATACTAAAGAGCTTAAAACCTATTTACACCAGCTCGAAGAAGCAGAAAAACGAGATCATCGAAAATTAGGCCGTACCTTAGACTTATTTCATATACAAGAAGAAGCTCCTGGCATGGCCTTTTGGCATGACAAAGGCTGGCAAATTTATTTACAATTACAAGATTATATTCGCAATAAACTAAAAAAACATGGCTACAGGGAAGTACATACCCCCCAAATTATTGATCGCACCCTATGGGAACGCTCTGGACACTGGGATAAATTTCGCCAAGAGATGTTCATAACAGAGACGGAAGATAAGATATTTGCGATTAAACCAATGAACTGCCCAGGGCATATCCAGATCTATAATCAAGGCATCAAAAGCCATCGCGATTTACCCTTACGTTTAGCAGAATTTGGCTCCTGTCATCGTAATGAACCATCAGGTACTTTGCATGGACTTATGCGTATTCGTAATTTTGTGCAAGACGATGCCCATATATTCTGTACTGAAGAACAAATATTGCCAGAAGTAAAGGCATTTATGGAATTACTATTCGAAGTATATAAGGACTTTGGTTTTGATGAAGTCATCTTAGCCTTCTCAACCCGCCCGGAAAAACGGGTTGGGGATGATGCTTTATGGGACAAAGCAGAACAGGCTCTAGAAACTGCTTTAAATCAAACTGGACTTAACTGGAAGTTACAGCCTGGAGAAGGGGCCTTTTATGGTCCCAAGATAGAATTTTCATTACGCGATTGCTTATCCCGAATATGGCAACTAGGCACTATCCAACTAGACTTTTCGATGCCAGGTCGGCTTGGAGCTACTTATGTCGCAGAAGATAACAGTCGCAAGACTCCAGTCATGTTACATCGCGCTATTTTAGGTTCTATAGAAAGATTTATTGGCATCCTAATAGAGCATTATGCAGGGGCATTACCCTTATGGTTAGTACCAGTACAAGCCATGCTTATGACCATTACCAATAATCAGGATCAATATTGCCAACAAATAGCACAAAGGCTAACTCAGCAGGGATTACGAGTTGAATTGGATTTGAGAAACGAAAAGATTGGCTATAAAATTCGAGAACATTCTTTGGCCCGAATCCCTTATTTATTGGTAGTAGGGGAACGTGAGCAAGCAAATAACACCTTAGCTGTACGCACTCGTAGTGGTGAAAATTTGGGTACTATGAGTATAGATCAGTTGTTAGAGCTTTTGGTACATGAAAATACAGCTCGTCTAGTAAAAAATCCATCGTATAGCATTTAATAAATGTGTCGTATATGTAGAGTAGATACAAGGCATTGCCTTATCTCTACATTTGGAAACAATTTTTTTCTGGTGCCGAGGCTCTGCCTCGGCACTTCCTTGTGTGGCGATTACGCATAAAATAGGGGCATCCTTCATTTCCAGTTTACACTTTGAAGTATCGTTCCCACGCTCTGCGTGGGAACGATAAAAGAATTGGATAGTTAAGTAAAAATAGAAATTATGTACAACCTAAATTATTGCTGTATGATTATTTAGACTCAAAAATGGTTTTAGATAATATATAATAGTTAAAAATGATGGATTACGCTTTAGTTTTTATATCCATCTATATTATTTGCTAGATAAATAAAGTTTTAATAGAATTGTGGTAGATAATAAACACCTTTGGGAGGGCTACATTTATCGCTACGGCAAAACGTAATCGTCTTAATGGCGAAATTACAGTCCCGCAAGTGCGGTTGATCGATGTAAATGGTGACAATGTTGGTGTTGTGTCCATATCTGAAGCACTAGAAGCAGCACAACAAGCTGAGGTAGATTTAGTAGAAATATCCCCTACTGCTGATCCTCCAGTATGCCGCATAATGGACTTCGGCAAGTTTCTATTTGAAAAAAAGAAACAACAATCTCTTGCGAAAAAGAAACAAAAACAGGTTCAAATCAAAGAGATTAAATTCCGACCAGGCACAGATGAAGGCGATTATAAGATTAAAGTACGCAGCCTCCATAAGTTTCTGGAAGAAGGTGATAAAACCAAAATCACCATGCGGTTTCGAGGTAGAGAACATGCGCATCGGGAGCTAGGATTGGAATTGCTAAAACGAGTGGAGCAGGATTTGGCTGATATAGGACAGGTTGAATCCAACCCAGTTATGGAAGGTCGCCAAATGATTATGGTGATAGCACCTAAAAAGAAATAATATCAATTAGATATTATGTTTTAGATATAATTTTAGAAACTAACTCAAATTCAAAAATACTTAGAAAAAAACATTAACAGCCAATTATACAGTAACATAGGCATTGGCATTGCCTATGTTGCTGTCTTTTAAAGTTCCCAAAATGGAGCCTGAAAAATGCCTAAAATAAAAACTAATCGTGGCGCAGCCAAACGCTTTGCCCGTACTGCTTCTGGCAAATTTAAACGCATCAGTGCCTTTCGACGCCATATTTTGACTAAAAAATCTTCCAAACGCAAACGCCAATTGGGTGGCCCTAATTTAGTACATGATTCCGATACCAAGGCCGCTCAACGTATGTTGCCTTATTCCTAACATTAAGATTAATAAATTAATTTATTAATAATTATATAGATAAAAATTCTCAAGAAGATTAAATAATATATGGCCAGAGTAAAACGGGGCACCACTGCACATGCCCGACATAAAAAAGTGTTAGATGCTGCTAAAGGCTATTCAGGATTTCGTAGCAAAATATTTCGAGTTGCCAAACAAGCTGTAATCAAAGCAGGACAATATGCTTATCGTGATAGACGACAGAAAAAGCGGGTATTTAGAGCTTTATGGATCGTGCGTATTAATGCCGCAGCTAGAGAATGTGGATTATCTTATAGCCGTTTTATGGATGGATTACATAAAGCTAATATCCAAGTAGATCGTAAAATGTTGGCTGATATAGCAGTGCATGATAAACCTGGATTTAAAGCTTTAACAGAGCAAGCAAAAACAGCTTTAGATAAAACTTAATTTTACTTTATTAACAACTGTTAGGTTATCTGGTGCCAAGGCAGAGCCTTGGCACTAGACTGCAAAGTTAAGTCAACCCAACATTTTACATCGCACCTTTTACTTTATGGTGCACAATGCATACCCTAAATTAAAAAGTTTGCCATGAATTATTGAGAAGTTCATGCGTTTAAATCTAAGATTAAAGCTATATGAGCAACAAAAAAAAGCGTCGTAATAAAAAAATCACCAGAAAATCAGCTAAACCTAACATCCAACTTAGCAGCAAATCTTTACAAAAATATAACTTATATGTTCCAATTACGCAATCCCCTATAGATACTTGTCTTATATCAAAATCCATATTCGAAAGAGGTTTAGGCAATGCCTTACTAACTCGAAAACTACCAAGTGGAGATTCAGCATTATCTATATTTTTGGTTGATGTATTTTGTCTTGGAATCAAAAATGCAATGTATCGCATCGTTTCTCCAAAGGAACTTACAAAACATCTGGAACACATAGAACAGACTGACCCTTTAGAAGTAACCCATCCTAGCTGTTTAAAAAAACTAGTGGATGGTGCAATTTTGTATGCTAAAAAGCTGGGTTTTCCTCCACATCCTGATTATGCCAAAGCCGCTAAAATATTTGGAGATATTGATCCAACAGTCTGTCCTGTTCATTATAGCTATGGCAAAGATGGAAAGCCATTTTATGTCCAGAGTCCATATGAGTCTACCCAACAAAAATCCAAAATTCTTCAGAAATTAGCAGCTCGTAATACACTTAGTCTCGATATATCTAATAACTTCGATTCTATAGAAGCACTAGATATTCCAAAAGATCTTCCAGACATAGTGGATCAACCATTAACATTTGTGACTTATAAAATCACTTTTGATCCCATAGAAAAACCCGCCAATAAACTATTACCACAATCAGTTAAGAATCAGCTCCAAGAATTACATGATTTAGCGTTATCTAATCCTAAAAAAGCACTTAACCCAATAAAGACACTTATTCAGGATTATCCAGATTTACCTGAATTATATAATTATTTACATGTTGTTTATGTGCTACTTGGAGATGAGGAAAATGATTTACAGGTGCTTAAAAAAACCTTAAAACTATTTCCAGACTATGTATTTGGCAAAATTGCGTTGGCAGAATACCATTTAGATCAGAACCAAATGGATATGATCCCAAAGATCTTTGATAATAAATACGACCTTAAGATGTTGTATCCAGAGCGTGATCTTTTCCATGTATCTGAAGTTCTTGCTTTCAATACTATAATGGCTAAATATTTTTATGAGCAAGGAGATAAAGAAAAGGCTGAACAATATTACAAGATGATGGATAAACTTGATCCAGATGATAAAAAAACTAAAGCAATCAAACAACTCCTCTCTCCATCATCAATACCTAACATCTTAGAAAAATTGATGAAACTTGTGTAAAAAAAATTAATCGGCATTGGATTCAGTCTAATCCATCTGATAATATTATGTTTAGCTGGTGTTACCAAGGCAGGGTCTCAGAACACACCGAACGTGAAAACGATACAAAATCGATATATTGTATATAGCTAATCTCGCCACCTATCAATTTCTTTGAAACACTAAGTTTGCTTATGTCATAGATCAATGGTTTACGATATAACTGATAGGTAGCGAGATATCTAATATCAAAAATAAGACTTAGCAATGATGCATACAATTACTGTAACCAAGATGCTTAATGGTGTCGATGTATTGGAGTATCGGGAGTCACTTCAATAACAGAACGTTCAGGACGATTCTTGGAAAGTTTCTTTACAGTTTCCTCAGCTTCCTCTACAGATATGCCTAAATGCTCCGCTATATCATCTAGTCTATAATAAGCGCGCCCATTATCATCATGACCATAAGGCTTTGGAAATAAGCCTGCCTTTCCCGCTTCCAGCATTGCTTTACTTTTAAGCCATTGAGGGGCTTTATCAAAGAAAGCTCCTATTAGCGCGATGCCTTCTGGAGAATCTTCTAAACCTTTGGCCTGCAGTCGTTGATATTTTTCAACTATTTCATCTAAAGTCATTATAGTAACCGCTTACTTAATTGTTTAACTGCTTAATTGTTTAACAAAGCTAAAATAGTGTAACTAGATGGCATCCTTCATTATCACCAAAAAGTAGTTCACTTTTTGAATTGAGAATAGGATATTCGTACCAGTATTGATAAAGAATGTTAAGAATATAAATAATTTATAAATTATAAACTAGGAAATGAAGGATGCCAACTCGACTATCCAGTTTTTTCTGCTTGATTTTTATCATAAAATATTAAAGCAATATATTTCAATGATTTAAAATTCTCTGATTCTACCGTTTTCTGTGGGTAGTACTATCCTACGTATAATTAGCTTTATAAGTATTGATAGTACACACTTAACAACCCTTTTTTGAATATAAGTAGCTTATGGTTAATAATTTTATCTAGTATTATCAAATACATATATACCCACAGAAAGCGGTAGAATCAGAAAAGTCAATTAAGACTTTTTTTTGTTATTAACTTAGTATATGATGAGACCGTTGATGTGACTGTTACTACCAGTCACACCATAAAAGCGTGTTGTCAACAGCAACGATGCTAACGGTCTATACACAAGTATACCAGACTATTGCCTCCTGTGTTTGACAACTATTTCTAAATATCTTAAATCGGAATAGTTGTATTATGTTTGAAGATCAAGATATTCCAGTTGCCTTTTTAGATAAAAAAGGTGATGCCTACACTACTACTCTTATTATTGCAGAAGGGGCGTGTATTGAACATGCCAGTGTAATTAAGCTGGTACGCACCTACCTTACGGATTTAGAGGAATTTGGGCGAGTCGATTTAAAATCTGTTCGCCAAGAAAGGGGTGGTTTTCCCATAGAATACGCGGACTTAAACGAACCACAAGCCACTTTAATCCTAACTTACATGCGTAATAATGAGGTAGTGCGAGAGTTTAAAAAACGCCTAGTTAAAGCCTTCTATACCCTAACTCATCAGCCAAAAAACCTAGATACCACCGGCCTTCACGGTACATTTACCATCCAAAATTGGCCAGGAAAAAATAGTGAGTTTGGTGAGTTTGACCAACTTGATAAACTTATTACTACCATCTCCAATTCCACTCAAGCTTTAGAGAAGCTTACCGTCCAATTAACAATAGCTAATCAGCACCACAAAGCAGTAATAATTCAAGAAAATAAACCCCAACAACCTACACCAGCACTAGTAGCATTTCTTAACGCCTGGTGGGATTGTTTAGCAGACCGTAACCTATTAGCTAGTGACCTCTGCCGCATCGTCAATAGTCAACAATGCCTAGCATTAACCCAAACTGCAACCACACTCTTCAATCTTGCTGGTAAAAACCTAACTAGCAAGAAGCTTGGTACATCCCTACGTCTATGGTTGCAACAAGATCTGAATGACTTTTGCATCCTAAACACTGGCACTAGAATTAAAGGTAGCATTGTCTGGCGTTTAGAGCGGACATAATAAAGCTGCAATAAGGAAGGTAGGCAAACGCTATTGCCGCTTGCCTACTTTACCTGGCTATTTGAATAGCAGGTTTTTGAATGTACGATTACTCTTTGCTAATCGTACCTAAGACCCTAATCCGCAGCATAATTATTGAAGAAAACTGTATATGAAGAATAAATTTATCAGCCGTTTATTAGGCACTTTAGCAATTGTCATGCTTGGTTCCGTAGCACTATTTAGCATTAATCTTATTAAAAATGATGGCCACATTACTATCATTGACAACAGGCAGACGCATACTACTATATCTAAACCTCACCCTAAACCTGCTTTAGAAGTTCCTGCACCTCTTCAGCAGCATCAAACCAAAAGGACTGTTAAACCACCAGTAGTTACTGAGGATACATCTATAGATATGCCGTTAGATTCTTTGCAAGGAATTATAGGGGAAGCTGAATTTAATTGTGAGGAAGCTCGTAGTAGTTATGAATGCCACACTTTAGCTCGCCGTTTAGCAGAACGAGATTTAGCTGAAAAAAGCCGTAAGGTTATAATCAGTGTTGGCGGCCTGGTTACGCAAGATGGACAGTTGCGCATCCCTGATAATGATACTACTGTAGGCTATAGTAGAGCTGTGTTAAAAAATATTCAGGTATTATTTAAAGGCATGAATGCAGGTGGTTATTATGTAGTAAAATTGCGAGGTGATGTGGTACCTTTTTAATAAAAAATCTAATCCTATAATTTTAGGTGAATTTTATGCACATAATTAATCAACCGGGTATAGTATGGGTAATATACTATTTTTCTTTTTAGCATTAATCCTGATGCCTGGATTCTCAGCTACCTTGGATGTAGCAATGCAGAAATATGAAGCTGCACAAGCGATCTATGAGTAGGCAAAGGATCAACTATTAGCAATAACAATGCAAATTGAATTACCAGAATCCCAAGCTGAAATACTGCGGCAATATTGTCATAAGACACATAGCAGTGAAATAGAGGTTATAAATCAAGCTTTAATGCAATTTTTTTCAACAACACTAAAATCTAAACGCAAATTATCGGAACATGCTGCTTTTGGATGTTGGCGTAATAAACGGCAGGATGGTTTAACCTATCAATACCATTTACGAGATGAATGGTCATCATGAGTATTGCGGTATTTGACACCAATATTGTAATTGATGCGTTGAATGGTATTGAACAAGCAGTAATTATCCGCAAACAAAGAAAAATCAGGCTGCCCGATGCAATAATCAAGGCCACTGCACAAGTACATAATGCACTATTAGTTACACGCAATACCCGTGACTTTCCAGAAAATTCTGAAGGCGTAAAAATTCCATACAAATTATAAAGCAAGGTAGATCATAGAGCGGGAGAATACCGCATCAGTGTTGGCGGCATGGTTACGCAAGATGGACAGTTGCGTATTCCTGATAATGATTCTACTATAGGTTATAGTAGAGCTGTGTTAAAAAATATTCAGATATTATTTAAAGGCATGAATGCGAGAGGTTATTATGTAGTAAGATTAAGAGGTGATGTGGTACCATTTTAATGTAAATTCACCGTTATATTAGGTAATATCTATGATTATAACTTCTAAAACAGGTAAAATATAAATATGCGTAGGATATTATTTTTCTTTTTATCCTTAACTCTGATGCCAGTATCATCTTTAGCAGCTCCTGCTAGCTTGGATGCGGCAATGCAGGAATATCAAAATATCCAAGCTAGCTATAAGCAGGCTAAGGATCAATTATTAGCTAAACAGCAGGCGTTAGCAACAGCACAAAGTCAAGTGCAGCAAGCGCAAGCTGATTTAACAGCTAAAAAGCAGCAACAGGCCAAAGTATTTAAAGATTTCCAGGCAGCTCAGGCTTATCAGGTACGTAATCCGCAGTATTCTATTAGCAGTGAATTGCAGGCGTATCAATCTGCCTGGCAGGCATATAAAACAACACTACAAACTTTGCAGCAACGGTATAAAGAGGTAATTAATGCGCGTAAATCTCTAGTGCAACAACGTCATGTTGTCCAAAAAGCAGCAGAACAAGTCAATAGTGCTGCTGATCAGGTAGCGGCAGCACGTCTTGCCAAGATGCAGCAAGATTTGGCAATCGCCCACACTGTAGAAGTTGCTGTGAATTATAATTGTAGTGGCGATGATACCTTTAATCTATGTATAGCTGCTGGCTTAAAACGGGTTTTAAATAAAGCGGTGCAAAAAGGGGTAGCAATTCACGTCCAATCGTTAAGTAATGCCACCTATAGTGGTTGGCAATTAAAGGAGAATATTACCTCTCAAGTAACTGGTGTTGTTGTGGAGCATCAGGTGTTAACGCAATACTTTACTCGTACTGCTGGAATATATATTAAGATTCGGGCTAAAATTCAAGGACAGCTACCTAAGAATTTACAAGCTAGTTTAAGTCCACCATTGGCTGATGATGGTATGTTACCAGCGGGTGTTGCTGCGGTGGTGCAACAGGGACATATTAGTTCTGTCTATACCGTTGCCATCAGTCCCAATGGCAAACTCCTAGCCTCTGGTAGTGATGATAATACTATTAAACTGTGGCGGGTAACAGATGGGCAACTGCTACGTACCTTGAAAGGCCACTCACATTATGTAACATCAGTCAGCTTTAGTCCTGATGGTAGCACCCTAGCCTCTGGTAGTGGTGATAATACCATTAAACTGTGGCGGGTAACAGATGGGCAACTGCTACGTACCTTGAAAGGCCACTCACATTATGTAACATCAGTCAGCTTTAGTCCTGATGGTAGCACCCTAGCCTCTGGTAGTGGTGATAATACCATTAAACTGTGGCGGGTAACAGATGGCCAACTGCTACGGACCCTAAAAGGCCACTCAAGTGATGTAAATTTAGTCAGCTTTAGTCCCGATGGTAGCACCCTAGCTTCTGGTAGTTGTGATAAAACCATTAAACTGTGGCAGGTAACGGATGGCCAACTGCTACGGACCCTAAAAGGCCACTCAAATTGGGTACGCTCAGTCAGCTTTAGTCCCGATGGTAGCACTCTAGCCTCTGGTAGTTATGGTAATACCATTAAACTGTGGCGGGTAACAGATGGGCAACTGCTGCGTACCCTACAAGGCCACTCAAGTGGTGTACTCTCAGTCAGCTTTAGTCCCGATGGTAGCACCCTGGCCTCTGGCAGTTCGGATAACACCATTAAACTGTGGCGGGTAGCGGATGGCCAACTGCTGCGTACCCTAAAAGGCCACTCAAGCTCGGTAAACTCAGTCAGCTTTAGTCCCGATGGTAGCATTCTAGCCTCTGGTAGTAGTGATAGTTCTATTAAACTGTGGCAGGTAACAGATGGGCAACTGCTACGTACCTTAAAAGGCTACTCAAATTATTTAAACTCAGTCAGCTTTAGTCCTGATGGTAGCACCCTAGCCTCTGGTAGAGGTGATAATACCATTAAACTGTGGTGGGTAGCGGATGGCCAATTGCTACGTACCTTAAAAGGCCACTCAAGTGATGTAAACTCAGTCAGCTTTAGTCCCAATGGTAGCATTCTAGCCTCTGGTAGTAGTGATAGTTCTATTAAACTATGGCGGATAGCCGATGGCCAATTGCTACGGACCCTAGAAAGCCAATCAAAATATGTAGTATCAGTCAGCTTTAGTCCCAATGGTAGCACCCTAGCCTCCGGTAATGCGGATAATAATACCATTGAACTGTGGCGGGTAATAGATGGTAAATTGCTACGTACCCTAAAAGGCCATTCACATTATGTATTCTCAGTCAGCTTTAGTCCCGATGGTAGCACCCTAGCCTCTGGTAGAGAGGATAACACCATTAAACTGTGGCAGGTAGCGGATGGCCAACTGCTACGTACCCTAAAAGGCCACTCAGATAATGTATACTCAGTCAGATTTAGTCCCGATGGTAGCACCCTAGCCTCTGGTAGTTCGGATAATACCATCAAACTGTGGCGAGTAGCGGATGGCCAATTGCTACGTACCCTGAAAGGCCACTCAAATGATGTAAGCTCAGTCAGCTTTAGTCCTGATGGTAGCACCCTAGCCTCTGGTAGTTCGGATAATACCATCAAACTGTGGCGAGTAGCGGATGGCCAATTGCTACGTACCCTGAAAGGCCACTCAAATGATGTAAGCTCAGTCAGCTTTAGTCCTGATGGTAGCACCCTAGCCTCTGGTAGTTCGGATAATACCATCAAACTGTGGCGAGTAGCGGATGGCCAATTGCTACGTACCCTGAAAGGCCACTCAAATGATGTAAGCTCAGTCAGCTTTAGTCCTGATGGTAGCACCCTAGCCTCTGGTAGTTATGATGCTACTATTAAACTGTGGCAGGTAGCGGATGGTAAATTATTAGCAACCTACTATAGTT
Source organism: Candidatus Achromatium palustre (assembly GCA_001044195.1). Lineage (GTDB taxonomy): Bacteria > Pseudomonadota > Gammaproteobacteria > Chromatiales > Chromatiaceae > Achromatium > Achromatium palustre. The sequence continues at coordinate 234 of LFCU01000238.1, read as the reverse complement.
TTTCTGCTGACGATCCTAATGATTACCTAGCCATCACTCCAGATGGCTACTTTACTGGTAATCCTAAACGAATTAATTACGTTAAAGGCCTAGAAACCTATCCAGTATACAGAGAACACTATTACCGGCCCAATGGCATAACCTTGCAACTAGAAGCCAAGTAAACATGTAGAGTGGGCAAACGGCTGTATCGTCTGCCCACGCAAAATTTTGCATAAATAAACTCGAATAAAT
>LFCU01000196.1 GCA_001044195.1 Candidatus Achromatium palustre | reverse complement strand
TGATAATTTAAAAAAATTGGTGCAATGCCCGTTGGTTATTGCACCCTACCTCGCTGAACTATCCTTGTTTTCTTCTTCAACAGAAATAGTTCCACACATATTGCAAAAACATCGCCGAATGAGCCGAGAATCATCGGGATAAAAAATCTGTTTTCGCTTCCGTAACAGATTGACTAGTTCCTGGCTCGTATCACGAATAAGTTGCTCCCACACAGTGTCATCAACTGGTTCATCAGGATCCAACACAGACGCACTTGGTTCAATGACAACATCTCCATGCACTTCAGCATTCCAGGCCATTTGGACGATACGTAACGCTGCATCCATAAGCTCCATCTCGATATCACGATACTCCTGCTCGTCAGTCAAAAGCGCATCAACCATAAAACTGGCTGAGTTTCCAAGATTTTCGTCGTACATACCTTATGCCTCCCTGAAAATGCTGCTTTCTTCGCATAACTCCAAAGTTAAGCGGCATTTTTCATGGATGTAAATTGTCCGCTTCAACGCTTTGTTATCCTGAGTGACAACCGACCAAAGCGACTTGGAAAAGTGCAGGAAGGGCGGAAAGTCTCAGCAGGATAACACCTGAACTAAGCCGATACCTGCTGCCACTCATCCCAAAACAAAACTGAAAAAGCCCGACGGCGGATGGTCGGGTTGGAGCGCAATGTTAGGCATTTTTTCTTTCACGGATTCTAAGTAAAGAGTATCAGGACAAATATCTTGTTCATGTGGCCAAGCCACAGTCCCATCAATTACCTTTACTTGATTGAAATAGGCTTTATTTTTTAATTCCTTGAAAACACCAAATTTTAGTAATTTAGTGCAATCATAAACGCCAAGCTCACCATTAGTAAAAATTAATTCTAATTTGTAGTTGTTTATCGGTAATACGTCTTTTACTCTTGGGTTCATTATATTATTTCAATGGATCAATTTTATACGGTTGTTCGCCTGATATAGCCAATTCCCAATCAGCCATAAGTTCATCTTTATGTAATTCTATCCATGCTTGAAGTAGTTTCATTTTAGAAGAGGGAATGTTTCCTTCAAGCACATTACCTTCTGGTATTGATACAATAATTTCATCACCAGAGTATTTAACATGAATATGTGGTAAATTATGCTTCTTATTATCCATAAAGTACATATAAATAATAATTCCATAAAATGTTGATATTGCTGGCATACACATTACCTTATGTTCTGATGAATTTAGTTTTCTGATTTATTGCTGTGCATTAAGGTTGCCTACTACTTAAATAGCAGCAAGCAACATTAACCTGCTATTGGTTTATCCCAAAATCTTTGAACTTCCAGAGAGTGTAGGGTGGGTAGAGCGTTAGCGAAACCCACCAAAATTTGGAAAAACAAGTTACCATCAACTTTATTAAACTATTCATATGGTGGGTTTCCGCTTCGCTCCTACCCACCCTAAGCTTGCTGAACACGGTAGGTGCGATTAGCGAAGCGTAATCGCACATTTAACTACAACATAATACTTTAATATTCAAGTAATATTCTGATATTTAAAGGTATTGTGCGATTACGCTTCGCTAATCGCACCTACAACTTCTGATTAATCGTACCTACGCGCTGCGCTCTACCCATCCTACCGTGCTGATAGGTAGTGAGTAATCCACATTATTTTTTATTTTAAGCACGTAGGATGGGTAGAGCTTAAGTGAAACCCATCTCATTTTTGTAAGATATTGGGTTATGGATGAGGCTGTCAACCAAACCTATGGGCTTTACCTGGCTTTTAATATACCTTGTTTATACTTGTTATACAACTTGATAATTTAAAAAAATTGGTGCAATGCCCGTTGGTTATTGCACCCTACGGCCCTACGGCCCTATCTCCCACATGCTCGCCTGAGGGCACCTTCAACTCCAATTCCAACTTCGGAACTTGTGCCTCCTGGTCCGCTATAGGCGTAAATGTTCGGGGAGTTCTTCTTGATGTTGACCCACGCGCTCCCACCGTTGGAGCATGCGGCGTGGTACGAATAAAATGAGCCATAATCTTTTGGCATTCCCGGATATATCCGAAATGCATTTGAACTTGTCGTACAAACGTTATCGTAGTTGCTGTTTACTCTGAACATATTTCCTTCTATTGTCCATCGCACATCGAATACGCAACCTCCAGTCCGCACCGATATTTGATCACTATTAGGAGGTACTGTTATGTGAAAATTTGATGACGGAGATTGCTTGCATATGAAATCGTACATAAACTCGTCCGACTTATTGAGCCCTGACAGCGAGAGTGATGCCACTTTTATTACCCATGAAGAATCATAGTTAAATGTACACGAACCATATCTAACCTGATCCTGATGCTGACGCGCATTCGCAGCAAAACAAATCATTGCTAAAAGTATCGCGAGAAGATACTTTTTCATTAGGAATCCTCGTAAATTGGAAGTGAAGTATGGTAGTGAGCAATAGACCTTCAGTGCTTCGGTAGCAGCTAAAATTGTGCGTCGCCCAACTATATTATTATTACGCTAATTTGCTAGTATATTACACGATATTGACCATTTACTATAATACTTGATATTATTCGCTAAATCCAGCAAATTTAAACTACGCCTTCATAATAATCTTTATTTTGTCCATGTCAAGCAAAAATTCGCAAAAAAGTAATTTACTCACAGAAATGCGGGACATCATGCGCCGTTTGCATTATTCTATCCATACAGAAAATATATATTGCGATTGGGTTATGAAGTATGTTCATTTCCATAAAATGCAGGAACGAGAAGCTTTGTTTGTACAACCTGAAAAGAAAGTGCAATTACGCTTCGCTAATCGTACCTACCGTGTTAGTTAGCTGGTTGACATGCCGATCACACACAATAAAAAGTCCTAATTAGGGCTTTTTTTTGCTATTCACTTAGTATATGATGAGACCGTTGATGTGACTGTACGACCAGTCACACCACAAAAGCGTGTTGTCGAAGGCAACGATGCTAACGGTCTATATATAAGTATACCAGACTATTGCCTCCTGTGTTTGACAACTATTTCTAAATACTTAAAACGGAATAGTTGTATTATGTTTGAAGATCAAAATATTCCAGTTGCCTTTTTGGATAAAAAAGGTGATGCCTATACCACTACTCTTATTATTGCCGAGGGTACAGGTGTTGAACATAAAGCCGTCCTCCAACTTGTTCGTACCTATATAAATGATTTAGAAGAATTTGGAAGGGTCACATTTCAAATGGCACCCTTTGTAACTGCTGGAGGCACGCAACGACGGGAGATTGCTAACTTAAACGAACCACAAGCCACTTTAATCCTCACTTACATGCGCAATAATGAGGTGGTGCGGGAGTTTAAAAAACGCCTAGTACATGCCTTTTATGCCCTAACTCACCGACCAAGAAACCTAGATAACATCGGCTCTCAACGTATTTATGTGGTACAAAATTGGCATGAAGGGGATGGAGAGGATAGACTTACTACCACCACCATCAACAATCTAACCTCAGCTATAGAAAAGCTTACCGCACAATTGGCAATAGCTAATCGGCATAATCAGGAAGCAACGCAACATCCACCTAAAAAACCAGCTCCAGAGTTAGCATTTTGCAGTGCCTGGTGGGATTGTTTAGCAGACCGTAATATCACTGCCAGCGATCTTTGCCGCATCATTAATAGCCAACAATGCCTAGCATTAACTGAAACTGCAACGGCATTATTTAACTTGGCAGGTAAAAATTTAACTAGCAATAAACTTGGTATATCATTGCGCAGATGGTCACAACAAGACCTTAACGGTTTTTGTATCCTCAACACTGGCAATAAAACTAAAGGCAGTGTTATCTGGCGTTTAGAACGGATTCAATAAAGCTAAAATAAAGTAAACCTGGTAGGGTGCGCAATGCGCACCCTACGAGCTACTTATAGAAATTTATTGCCAATTTGCATTTAATATTTGTCTATATAAATTCAGTTCTAGTACATCCTTATCAGGATTTTTAAATTTATTTGTTTTTAATTAATTTTTTATTGAATATTATCAATCAGTTATGATCATTTAATGGTCCATTAGCATCAGAAATTTAAAAAAAATAAAATAAAGTCAGATAGGGTACGCACCGTGTACCTATTATCAAATTAATTCTTGTTACCATGATAAGCAAATAAAATTGAGCAAATTTTGATTTAAATATTGTGAGAAATAATAGTATTATGACCCCAATTATAATCGAGCTTGATGACACTAACACAGATACACTTAATGAATATATTAAATTCATTAGACTTTATTACAAAAATCAATATAACATCTAAAACTTTAGGCGAAGATACCAATGAAAATATCGATTTTTTTCTATAGCAGGTATTTGGGGACAACGTGAAATAGATATAACTAAATTACGACAACAAGCATGGCCAACACGTTAGAATTAATGGTCTTATCTTATGGAATAAAAAAACCGACATTCCGCCCCCTACAATAGAAAATTACAATAGTGTCATAAACGTGTCTAATTCAATTATTGCTCTTACACAAGCGTTAGCTAACACCCGCGCATCAGTACGGCAAGCTGCAGCGCAAGCTTTGGGAGAACGAGGCTCTGAAGTAAGCATTACTATTCCAGCCTTATCTAGGGCATTGAAAGATCCTAGCCCTAAAGTGCGTAGCAGTGCAGCTTGGGCTTTAGGCCAAATAGGACCGCAAGCTGCTTTAGCGATACCAATATTGCTACAAATATTAGAAGATCCTGAACCCAAAGTGCGTTTAGCTACTATTCGAACTTTAGGTAACATCGGTACTAAAGCTGCTATAGCAATTCCCAGTTTATTAGAGGCTCTATTAGATAAAAGCACGGTTATTCAGCAAGCTATTGCTAAGGCAATACAGCAGATAGATCCTGATGTAGGATCTGGAATCTCACAATTGCTAGATGTTATAAATCTTACAACTAGCAACTTGGTATCTGATACCCACACGGATAATGCCAACAGACTAGAAGATTCCCAAAAAATAATTAGCTTATTAACCGATCCCAATGCTATTATACGCCAACAAACAGCACTCACTTTAAGCCATAATCATACCCAAGCTATAAAAGCCCTTCCCAAACTTGTTGCATTATTAAAAGATGCAGATTTTACAGTACGTTGGGCTGCAACTGCTACCTTAACACAATTAGGCACACCAGCACTCCCAGCCCTATTGCAAGAATTAGCAAAGAGCGATTGGTACAGTCGATGGCTTTTGGCTCGTATTTTAGCAAGTATAGGAGAGAATGCCATTTCTGCTGTAATTGACACTATTGATGCTACTGATACTAATGTACGTATTGTTGCTACCTGGATTTTAGGCCATATTGGAGACTTAGCTACAGATGCCATACCAAAACTAATCAAAAACCTAAAAGATCCCAATCCAGAAATACGCAAGGCTACAAGTTGGGCCTTAGGTCATATTGGAGTGGATGCTGTTACGGCTTTAACCGAAGCATTAAGAACTGCCCGTCCTAAAGGTAAAGAAGCTGCGGCACTTGCCTTAGGTTACTTAGGCCCAAAAGCGTTAGCAGCAACCCCAACTTTACTCAAAATTCTCGCACATAACAATTCAGAAGTCCGTAATGCTACAACTTATGCCTTAAGCAGTATTGGACCACAAATTATCCCCAATTTGATTACATCTTTGGCTAATACTTCTCCAAAAATTCGGGAAGGTACAGCTAGAGCTTTAGGTTTAATAGGCTATCAGGCTGCAATGGCGATACCTGCATTGTTGCGAACCTTACAGCATAAAAATGCTACAGTGCGTGAAGCCTCAATATATAGTTTAGGACAAATTGGTCCAGCAGCTATTGCAACCATTCCAGAATTACTAAAGGCCATGGCTGATCCAGAACCCAAAATACGCCGAGCAACCATTGAAACCTTAGGAGTATTGAGAATGGATACTCAAACCCAATTAGAAGATGCTGAGATTAAAGCATTATTGCAAACCATAACTGATATAAATGCTACAGTGCGCCTGGCAGCCGCTAATGTCTTAGGCAATTTATGCTCTATAGATTATTCTATAGGTGCTAAAGTTATTTCAGGCTTATTGCAAATTCTTGCTTCCGATACTAATAAGGAAACTAAAGAGACAGTATTAAAAGCCATAAGTCACATGGGTTCTAATGGAACTCCCGCTTTGTATACACTATTAAAAATGTTAAAAGATAATAACGCTCAGATACGTGAAGCTACGGTATGGGCTATCGGTAAAATAGGAGCCACCACAGCTACGGCTATTTTAGAACTGGTAGCTATATTGACAGATTCTAATGCTTGCATTAGACAAACCGCCGCTTGGGCTTTAAGCCAAATAGATTCACCAGATATTGTTTTGGCAGTACCAGCTTTAATCCATACTTGCTCGGATGCATTAGCTGATGTACGCAATGCGGCTATTAAGACTTTAGGCAATATTGGCTCTAAGGCTGATCTAGCCATTCCAGCTTTAAAGATAGCATTGGCTGATGCTGATACTAATGTGCGCCATTCTGCTGAAAAGGCTTTGGAACAAATCGATCCTACTTGGGCTATGTGCAATTACGCTAAGGATAATCGTACTTACTTAGCTACAAAGCCTATATACACTTTAGATAGTACTCTAAATTCTAATTATCGAATTATGGCTACTGAACTGAAAGAAGTAAATGGTGGATACTATGAATACTAAAGCTTTTGTTGAATGGTTTCGTAATGCATCCCCCTATATCCATGCCCACCAAGGAAGCATTTTTGTTATTAACTTTGGAGGAGAAGCCCTATTAGAATCCAACTTTTCAAATTTAATCCATGATCTATCACTCCTGCATGGCTTAGGGATACATTTAGTGCTAGTTCACGGCGCACGTCCCCAAATCGAATCTAGATTACAGCAACGCAATGCGACATTACAATGTGCCCAAGGATTACGCATTACTGATTCTATAGCCCTAGAATCAGTTAAAGAAGCTGCTGGCATAGTAAGAGTTGAATTAGAAGCTCTATTCTCTATGGGACTAGCCAACTCTCCTATGGCTGGAGTACAGATACGCATTGCCTCAGGTAACTTTGTTACAGCACAACCCTTGGGAGTAAAAAATGGAATCGATTATCAACACACAGGAATAGTACGCCGTATTGATAAAGATGGCATTCGGCAGCGTTTAGATGTAGGAACAATAGTCCTGATACCTCCTATAGGCTATTCTCCTACTGGCGAAGTTTTTAATCTAAGCTCTCAAGATTTAGCAAGTATTTGTGCTATAGAATTACAAGCGGATAAATTGATCCACTTGGTGGAAGATCCATTACCTAAAAATAGCACTGGCCAACATTTAATTCATGTAACTCCTAGTGAATTAGAACAGATGTTGGCACAACCAGATTTATCTGAAAATTTAAGGTTGCATCTCCAAGCTGGGCTTAAGGCTTGCGATAAAGTAGCTCGAGTGCATTTTTTGCAACGCCAGGTAGATGGAATCTTATTACAAGAGTTATTTACTAAAGATGGAGCTGGAATATTACTTACAACTGGCCCTTATGAAACTACTAGAATTGCTGGTATTGCAGATATAGCAGGAATTCTAGAATTGTTAGGGCCTTTAGAATCTCAAGGGATATTAGTACAAAGAACTCGAGAATTATTGGAAACAGAAATAGAGAGTTTTATAGTAATGGAACGTGATGGTATGATACTAGGATGTGCTGCTTTATATCCATATTTTAAAGAGGATATGGCTGAATTAGCTTGCTTTGCTATACATGAAGCCTATCGGCAAGATGGACGTGGTACACGTCTTTTAGAGCAAGCTGAACAGCAAGCATTGCGTCTATGTGTAGAACATATTTTTGTATTGACAACTCAAACCGTACATTGGTTTTTAGAGCGTGGTTTTCTCGAAACTACACTTGAGCATTTGCCTATACAAAAGCAGTCATCACATAATTATACACGTGGTTCTAAGATGTTGATTAAGAGTCTGGTATCTTAAAAATTGTCTTAGATTAAATTGTTTGGTAGCGGGGGCAGGATTTGAACCTACGACCTTCGGGTTATGAGCCCGACGAGCTGCCAGACTGCTCCACCCCGCTGTTGTTGATATTTTTAAATTATATCTTAACTTAATTTAGATTGCAACACTTTATTTTATTTTTTTTTTAAATTTCTGATGCTAATCGACCATTAAATGATCATAAATGATTGATAATAATCAATAAAAAATTAATCAAATAAATTTAAAAATCCTGATAAGTATGTACTATAACTGACTTTATATAGGTAAATATCAAATGCAACTTGGCAATAAATTTTCTATAAATAGCCAGGTAGGGTGGGCAAACGGCTGTATCGTTTGCCCACGTAAACCAAACAGGACAAATTATGATTCCGCGTGGGCACGATAAGGCTGTGCCCACCCTACTTGACTACGCCTTGTAAATTCTAGAAATCTATCCCATAGTAAAAAACAAAGGTTAAATTACACTTTAACACTAATTATCATCACCAAACACTTTTACTTTAAGAGGTGAAACCATGCCAATGCGCAACCTAATGATTATCAGTACCACAACGCTCTTGCTGCTTTTTGGCACAAAAGCATGGGCTGCTAATCATGCTGGAACTATAACCAATTTTCGTTTGAATTCAGAGGTTAAGGATCGTGGTGTTTGTATCCAAATGGCACCAACCATACCAGGTACATGGGCTTGCTTGTATAAGGGCAATTCGCTTTACATGGAAATAAATTCATTGTTGTTGGCAAGTTTTATGGCAAAACGCACCTGCAAAATTTACTGGTCTAACAAACGGTACCATCACGAAATTTCTTTGGTAGAATGCTATTAAGCTAAGTAGGGTGGGCAAACGGCTGTATCGTTTGCCCACGTAAACCAAACAGGATAAATTATGATTCCGCGTGGGCACGATAAGGCCGTGCCCACCCTACTTGACTGATACAGCCACATGGGGAGAGGATATTTGAAATGACACAGACGTTACTAGAAAATGCTCTAATAGCAGAGATGTTAAATATACCAGATACCTGGGTTATTTTTGACGCAAAGAAAAAAGGCAATGAAGTGTGGATATTTTTGAGACCAAAAGAAACGCCATTATCAGATAATTTAAAAACAGAAGTTCTTAGGCATCTGGAAGTTTTTGGTAACAAAACATATCTTAAACTTTACTATTCAACTGAAGAAGAAATAAACAAATTGCCAATCTATACAGCAAGTGGATTTTGTAAACCTTTTGTTATGGATGTCAATAAGATGTTCGGTACGGCGACTGATGCTAGTATATGTAATCTTTATGGCTTGACAAGGCAAGAATTAGAAAACATAAAAAAGGAATGCACAAACATATTATCATAATTCGGCTAACATGCGCATCCAGCCAGGTAGATTCCGCGTGGGCACGATAAGGCCGTGCCCACCCTACCTGACTGAACCAGTGCTGGCATAACATACAATACTTTTATTTTAACATAGCATTGATGCGTTTACGATACGAAGGGTATCTTGTTGGGAAAAAGGTACACGATGCGTACCCTACCTGGCTTTGAGAATAGATTAATTTACAGCACGTATGGGTAGTAAAGCCGTAGAGCCAAAGCGAAAACCATCATTTTAAGCTAATGATATGCTTCGTGTTTCAGCGCATCCTAATATATGAAACTGATAGGTGGCAACATATACTAAGATTAAAAAAAACATACTCGATTGCGCCCAGTTGTTTTAGCTTGATACAGCATAGCATCGGCTTGTTGAAATAAGGTTTCTAAACTTATAGAATTATAACTCTTTAGAATGCTAACCCCTATGGATGCAGTAAATTTTACTACATTCTCTTTATCTACTGTTACATAATCATTAGCAATAGCCCTACGTAAACGTTCTGCAACTATAGTAGCTCCAGCTTCCCCAGTCTCTGGCAAGATAATCGCAAACTCTTCCCCACCAACACGCCCAAAGATATCAATTTCCCGTAACACTTCTCGAAAGATTGCGGCTACGCGCTGTAAAACTAAATCTCCTATATGGTGCCCATGAGTATCATTGATCTTTTTAAAATGATCGATATCTAGCATTAAAAAAGATAATGGATTCTGTTTACGAAGGCTGCGCTTTAATTCTTCAACACCACGATTCATAAAATAACGCCGATTTGCAATACCAGTTAGATAGTCAGATTGCGCTTGTATTTCTAATTTTTCTTCTAGCTGTTTGCGAATTGTAATATCACGATTACTGGCACGTCTCCCTAAAAATCGTCCATCCAATTCTGAAAATACGGGATGACATCCATGTGATATCCAGCGCAGATTACCATCGCGATGCCAAATCCGAAAATCGAATATTTTGGCTTCGGTATCATGAAATTCATTTCTTAAATGTTCTTGGACTTTAAAGAGATCGTCTGCATATATAATATTCATGAATAATTCAGGATTGGCCATAAATTCCGCCTCAGAATATCCGGTGATCCGCTTACAAGATGGAGAGACATACAGAAAATTTTTGTTAGCACCGCGCCAGTATTCCCAATCATAAGTATAATTAGCTATTGTGCGGAAACGTTCTTCACTTTTCCTCAGTGCCTCTTCAGCTAACACGCGGTCAGTTACGTCCTGAACTGTGCCAATAGATCGTAACGGCTTACCATTGTGATCATAGAAAGTACGCCCCCATTCTTGAATGTATTTAATGCGTCCATCCTGCATCAGTAAGCGATGCTTCGTTTCATAAGGGGTATGTAACTTTACAGAATTGCTATATTCTGTATCTACTCGTTTGCGATCATCAGGATGGATAGCAGCTATAAATGCCTCATAAGATGCTGCAAATTGTTTAGGATCAATCTCAAAAATGCGATAAATTTCATCAGACCAGGTGAGATGGTTGTTGAGTAAATTTAATTCCCAACTGCCAATACGTGCTAAACGCTGGGCTTCTTTTAGTTGGACTTCACTAGATTGTTGGAGTTTATCGTAAGCTACAGCAAGTACTGTATAGGAGGCATCAAGACTGTCGTAAAGTTTTTCTAAGGCATCTAAGATAACTTCGCTACTGCGATGCAGCGGTACTGGTAGTTGCTTTATGTTTTGTCCAGTGGTAATAGCTTTGATCTCTGTCGCCATTTCCATATCTTGTCCCAAAATATGGAGAATTAACCATTTGACAAGAAAGCGCAGGATAGCATTTACAGTTATGGTTACGTTGCCCTGAGTATCTGCAAGAATGGTATTAACTTCTGTAAGAAAAGATTTGTGAATTTTACAATGAGATTCATAGTGTTGCTGGCTAATCCCAGTTGTTTGCATCAGGCTTTCTTCAGTGGCAAAATGATATTCTGCATAGGCATTTAATTCTTTAAGCGCAAAGTCAACTCCAGACTTTTTGGCTCCAATGGTGCGTAACGTTGCCAGATGATTAATCAACTTCACTAATTTATGGTGTTGCGCATCTACGATTGGCAGTCCAGTTTCATATTTTGCATTCCATTGAAATATATCTTTTTCCATTAATGTTATTGAACCTGTTTCTTATTTTGAGGTCTCATAAGTAAACTATTAAGCTACTGTAAACTATTAAGATACTGTAAACTATTAAGCTACTGTTTTATATTCTGCAATAATAGTAGTATACAGTCCGCCACGCACATTAAATTCGGCAGTTAAACGCATAAAGCGCGGTTCTATAGTAGCTACTAGTTCATCGAGAATCTGATTAGTAACAGCCTCATGAAATGCCCCTTGATCTCGAAATGACCAAATATAGTTTTTTAAAGCCTTGAGTTCCAGGCAATATTGATTTGGTATGTATTCTAAGTGTAAAATGGCAAAATCAGGTTGACCAGTTTTAGGGCATAAGCAAGTAAATTCTGGGATTCGAATGCGGATAGTATAATCGCGTTCTGATTTAGGATTAGCAAAAGTTTCTAAATTTGGTGATATTTTAGATGTTGTTTGGGGCATATTTGTGTTTATTAAAATGGTGATATTGGTTCAGCCTGATGTTTAAACATAACATCATAATTATATTACATTACTTGCTAATTTACAAAGAATTGATATAACGTATTGTTTTCGATAAAATAAAGTCTCATCCAGATAATCTGGTAAAGTAGAATAACAGCGTATCCTACTACTACAAATTGTAGAAAATATAATATCTACTAGCTACCAGTTGAATTGTTCATAAGCTCTGCGTGGAAGCTCATCATTCGCAGGTTTACAACCCGTCATACTATTTTCAGTAAATACCAACTATGTACATTGGTCACGGCTATGATGCCCATCCTTTTATACCAAAACGTCCTTTAATCCTAGCAGGTGTTAAGATCGAACACGAATTTGGTCTTGCCGCCCATTCTGATGGAGATGTAGCAATACATGCCCTATGTGATGCCTTACTTGGTGGTGCTGGTCTTGGAGACATAGGCCAACATTTTTCGGATCAAGATCCAAAATACCACAATATTGATAGTCGCATCCTATTAAGACACGTAGTAACTTTGTTATCCCAGAAGAATCTAATGGTGCATAATGCTGATCTTACATTACTTGCCCAGGCTCCGCGTTTAGCTCTTTATATAGATAAGATGCGGGAATGTCTTGCTGCTGACCTGCAAATTATACCAATGCGGGTAAATGTTAAGGCTACTACAACTGAAAAGATGGGGTTTGTGGGACGTAAGGAAGGGATTGCGTGTCATGCTGTTGTATTACTAAAGGATCGTTATTAGTATATTTGGCATCTGTTGTTTTCCAGGGCCGTAGGTGCGATCAGAGCTAATCGCACCAACGGACCTTCGTGCCTCAACGCATCCTACCTTGCTATTTAACTTTGTCATATACTTCTTGTAAGCTAATAGTGCAGGATATTAGACTTAATTCAAATTGAGCATCTATGATATTAAATTCAGAATAGAGCCAGCTATTGTTAGTTTGTCTTGTATATTTTTCTATATGAAATTTTTTTTGAGAGACTAATATGTATTCGATAAAAGAATCTATTTGGCGATAATAGAAAAACTTATTCCCTCGATCATAAGATTCCGTAGAATCTGATAAAATTTCTATAATTATTATAGGATTTAATAAAGTATCTTCTTCCTTATCTTCAAAATCTTCATTTTCACAGGTAATGACAATATCTGGATATGCATATTTATTGGCTTTTTCAATCTTTACTCGCATATCACTGGAATATATACTGCAAGGTTTGTGTAAAATTTGATTGCCAATAATACGCACCAAATTAGAAGCAATTTGATTATGTTTTTTACTGGCACCTGCCATAGCAAAAACCTCTCCATCTATAAATTCATGTTTAATTGCAGATGCTCTTTCAGTTAATAGATATTCTTGTGCAGTAACTTTTGTGATCGCTTGTGCAAGCATATATATTCCTATTTTGGTGATTCATAAAATGATAGCCAAGTAGGGTGAGAACTTCCTCATCGTGCCCACGCAGAATTACAAATCACTTGACTATCCAGTTTTTTATTCTTGACAAATTATAGTATGATATGATCATACCCAAAAAAACCTATAACTCAACTATCCAGTTTTTTTATCTTGATAAAATTATAAATGAACTTTATTTCAAAAATATAGCTTAACATCAATAACTTAATAGATTTTTGTTGAGATTATTGAGTTGTAGGGAAAATTATGGTGCGCGATGCGCACCCTAAAGATATTAATAAAATTCGTGTGCGATTACGCTAAAGCTAATCGCACCTACCGGAAGTTAATCTTAGGTATTTAACATCATGAAGCATAAAGATACCATCATACAATCATTAAAACTCCAAAAACATCGTGAAGGTGGATATTTTGCCGAAATTCACCGATCTACAGAAGAAATTGATACAAATAGAATAGGAGGTAAACGATCTGTATTAACATCTATCTACTATATGCTCACTGATGATAGCCCTATTGGGCACTTCCATATCAATCAATCTGATATTGTCCATTATTTCCATATTGGCGATCCTATTCTTTATCTAATTGTTCATCCTAATGGGCATCTGGAAAAAAAATTATTGGGTCTGGATATAGAAAAGGGTCATCAACCACAACTTATTGTTAAGGGTGGATGTTGGAAAGCAAGTGTTCTCCAACAAGGTACTTATGGTTTGATTGGTGAGGCTGTAGCCCCAGGATTTGATTATAGAGATTCTTTAATCGCAGAACCGCAAAATTTTAGAAACCTATTTCCGCAATTATGGTCCGAGTTAGCACCTTATGTATCAACGCGATAGGATGGCATCATGTTAAAAATTGTAATGTTATTTATTGATGGGTTTCGCACCGGATAGTGGCTAGATTTATTAAGCTTCCTGTTGCAGCATTGCTGATACAATGCCAATAATTTTGCCTGGATTATCTACAATACCATAATCTCTTAGATCAATATAAACAACATTATTTTTTAATTTAAGAAACTTCCAAAATATTCCAGTTGTAATGGCACCATATATTACAGATATATTATTGCCCTCAGTTGCATTAAATATTTGAGCCGCTATCATTTCAGCAATGCATTGTCCCAATCCGCCCATAATGTTTTCGTTTTTACCTTCTACAACGGCAATAACTGGTGATTTTAGGAATAATTGTTCTGTAGATAAGCTAATCAAAAAATCGCAATAACCATTTAAGCCTCGATTTTTATCAATATTAAATTCGATTCCGGAGAAAAAGCTGATTTTGCGATCAAATTTTTTCCTTACTTCAATCAATACATTGGAAATAATTAGCTCGGATTTCGCTTTTTCAGTATTAATAGCAACTGCTAATGGGATATTTTCCTCTAGTGTAACTGCAAAATATTCACTAATTTGTGAACTTGGAATATTCGCAAAAATGCCTAATTTTTCAATTATCTCCAATCCAAAATCGCTTTGTACGGTTTTGATATTAAAATCGCTATATGCCATTTTACACCTGTTTGTATGGGTCTAAAAATAAATCAGTATGGCGGGATTCTCCCGCCCTACATGGCTAATTGCCAAGTAAGCGCAATAGCTCCTGTACTCTGGCTATACGAATCTCTGGCGTTTGCAAATCGTAAGTAAATTTCAGTGTATCGCCACCATCTAAACAGAATACTTGCGGTTGCTGTTGGATTAGCTGCACTAATTTTTCAGGTTTTATATTTGTTGTAGCTGCAAAAACAATGCTTCCACCTTTAGAACCAGCTTCGAGTTTACGAATTCCTAAAATAGCACCATCTAATTTTAACTCCGTTATTGTAAATAGATTTTTAGCTTGCTGTGGTAATAAACCAAATCGATCAATAAGTTCAGCTTTGATATCCCATAATGTTTCATAGCTGATGGCATTTGCAAGCCGTTTATAGAAGACTAAACGTGTATGCACATCATGAATATAGGTTTCAGGAAATAAGGCGGATATGTGTAATTCAATCTCGGTTTTTGGGTTATTAGGTTGCAACAATTCTGGAGATTGACCATTTTTGATTGCTTGGACTGCCCGATCCAACAACTCCATATACAAATTAAAGCCTACGGCTTGAATTTGACCACTTTGTTCTTCGCCTAATAATTCTCCAGCACCACGAATTTCTAAATCATGAGTTGCTAAGGTAAATCCAGCACCCAATTCTTCCATAGATTCAATGGCTGCTAAACGTTTCTTGGCATCTGTGGTTATGGATTGAGGCGGTTCAGTTAGCAAATAGGCATAAGCACGGTGCTGGGAACGTCCGACTCTACCTCGTAATTGATGTAATTGTGCCAAACCCAATTTATCAGCACGATCAATTATAATAGTGTTTGCGGTAGGGATATCAATACCGCTTTCAATAATCGTAGTGCAGACTAAAATATTGAAGCGTTGATGATAAAAATCCTGCATGGTACGCTCTAAATCTCGACCTCGCATCTGGCCATGTGCAATCTCACAGCGGGCGGTTGGTAATAGAGCCTGGATTTTTTTTGCCGTAAGTTCTATAGTTTGGACTTCGTTATGTAAAAAGTATACTTGACCACCACGCTTGAGTTCGCGTTGACAGGCTTCTGTTATTAAAGCATCGTCCCAAATTTTCACAAAGGTCTTAATAGGATGACGACCTAAAGGTGGGGTGGCAATAATTGAAAGATCACGCATCCCAGCCAAGGACATATTCAAAGTACGGGGGATAGGCGTGGCGGTTAAGGTAAGCAGATCTACTTCGGCTCTTAGAGCTTTAAGACGCTCTTTGTGGCGTACTCCAAAGCGATGTTCTTCATCGATTATGACTAGTCCTAGAGATTTAAACCTTATATCGGGATTTAACAGTTTATGAGTGCCAATAATAATATCTATGGTACCTTTAGCGAGATCATCCATGATAGCGGTTTGGTCTTTCCGAGTCCGAAATCTCGATATGGATTCAACACGAATGGGCCAATCTGCAAAACGATCTGAAAAGGTCGTATAATGCTGCCCGGTAAGCAACGTAGTAGGTACTAAAATTGCTACTTGGTAACCTGCTTGTACTGTTTGAAAAGCAGCTCGCATTGCCACTTCCGTCTTGCCAAAACCTACATCACCACATACAACTCGATCCATAGGATGTGTGGCACTTAGATCTTTTAAAACCGCATTAATAGCCTGTTGCTGATCGTAAGTTTCCTCAAATTGGAATGCCGAAGCGAATGCCAGATAATCAGCATCAGAGGATGGAATCGCTATGCCAGTATTAGCCATGCGTCGTGCTTGTACATCTAATAATTCTGCTGCTACGTCCCGAACTTGGGCGGCAGCTTTTGTTTTTAGTTTTTCCCACTTGTTGCTGCCTAAGTGGTGCAATGGAGCAGTTTCAGGAGAGGCTCCAGCGTAGCGCGAGATTAGATGTAATGCGGCAATGGGAACATATAGTTTATCACCTTTTGCATATTCTAAGGTTAGTAATTCGGTCTCAATTCCTCCTACAGTCAAGGCTTGCATGCCTAAATAGCGTCCCACCCCATGTTGTTCATGGACTACTGGATCTCCAATGTTTAGTTCTGTAAGACTTTGTACTATTAAGTCTGGGTCTTGTTTACTTTTGCGCCAGCGGCGTTCTTGTAAGACTCGCTCTCCATATAACACTGCTTCTGGAATTACCGCGATGTTCATAACATCCGCTAGCAGTAAGCCCTGTTCTAAAGGTGCTACAGTTAGGGCTAATGAAATATCAGTCTCTAAAAATTTAGCCCAATTTTCTAATATTTGAGGTTTAATCTCTAAGTGTTTTAGAGTTGCAAGCAAGTGTTCACGACGGCCTGGACTTTCAGCTAAGAATAGTACTCTCCTAGATGTGTCATTCAGAAAATCTTGCAATATTGCTATAGCATCTTGGTTATGGATCGCTAACGTTGGCAAAGGCATACTTGCAAAGTTTGCATAAGAACTAAAACCCCGCCGCCGTTCAGTCAATGGTTCAGTTTGGATTTGAATTTGTGGAAAATTTTTCAGTATGCCATGCAATTGTGCTGTATTTAAATATAGCTTTTGAGGTGGCAACAATGGACGTTCTATATCATAGCGTATCTGTTCATAGCGGCTATTTACTTGCTGCCAAAAGGTATCTGATGCCTCTGACATGCCAAGCCAATGTGAGACTATAGTATTGGTAGGTAAATAATCAAATAGGGTACTAGTTTGGGGATAAAATAAGGGTAAATAATATTCAATACCACCTGGTGCATTTCCAAGGGATACTTCCTTGTAGATTGGACTGCGATTTGGGTCTTGAGGAAATGCGGCACAAAATGCTTGGCGAAATTGTTCAATACTGGCTGCATCTAAAGGTACTTCTCGTGCGGGCAAAAATTGAATGCTAGTTACATTTTCTATAGACCGTTGGGTTTCTGGATCAAAAGATCTAATAGAATCTATTCTCTCATCTAGGAGATCGATACGAAAAGGTTCCATAGTTCCCATCGGAAACAGGTCTACTAAAGATCCTCGCGCAGCAAATTCGCCATGAGTCGTAACTTGTGAAACTCGTTGATAACCGGCCTGTTCTAAACGTGTAAATAGTTTATTGGGGTTTAATTTGTCGCCACAAGAGATATTTAGGGTATGGGCATCTAAATAGGTACGAGGTGGCAATCTTTGGAGTACTGTAGCGATTGGCGCAATTAGGATGCCCTGGGTGACATCAGCCAGCCGATGTAGGGTTAAAAGCCGTTGTGAAGTAAGTTCGGGTAATGGTGAGAAGACATCATAGGGCAAAGTCTCTCCATCTGGGAAGTTAAGTATTTCAATCTCTGTATCTGAAAGAAAAAACCTAAGTTCATGTTCTAGTATATGGGCTTTTTGTACATTTTCTGTGATGATGAAATACAAGCCTGAATATTGTAAAGCAGCATTAGCGATAGCTAGACTGGAAGCAGAGCCATATAAGCCGCCCCAGATAACTTTGGTTCCAGGAGTATTAGGTATAGATGGGTTAAAAGGATCTTTGAGTTTAGGTATAACATTGTTCATGATGTCGATTAAATGGATGACAGCTTGGACAAGGTCACAATTTTATAGAAATTTGTAGAACTGCTAACCAAAAATCAACAGATCTTCAAACCTGTATAAGGATGTAACCAATCCAATATCCCCTCGCCTACCTTTTTGGTTAATTCCG
>LFCU01000246.1 GCA_001044195.1 Candidatus Achromatium palustre | reverse complement strand
TACATGGTTTAATTGCAACCAACGCACAATAATTGGCTAGAGGAGACTCCCCCACATAGCGGATACGCCCGTGTATGAGTTATTAGCTTAAAATGATGATGGGTTTCGCTTTAGCTCTACCCATCCTACATGCTTTGTCACATTAGACATTATACCGATTTTTATAATCAACTGAATTTAATAGATAAATTTTTTAATTTTTCATTATGAAATCGAGATTTTAGTTAAAATCGGTATAATGTCTATTATCCGAAACCCTTTACCATCCTAGTAAACATACGATGATTATTAAAATTATAGATTCCTGCTTTCGCAGGAATGACAGGTTTCGGATAATGTCTATTTATTGAAAAAGTTACATTTTATATAGGAACTAGATAAAGACAAGCTTGTCAATCTATATAGATAATAATTCATTAGATAATATTTTTAGTACTGTATACTATTCTTAATGTTTACTGAGATTTTTTCATAAATATGCAACCATCTACACTTTAGATATAGATATAGGTATATAGCTTATGCAGCTAACGGCAACTTATAGAATTAATACTCCCATGTTTTTAGGGGAGGCTAATCAACAGGAGACAAGCCTCAGACCACCGTCTTTTAAAGGGGCATTACGATTTTGGTGGCGGGCTATACATTGGCCGCTGTATCGGGCGAGAGCATCTGATGATGCCACAGCTTTAAAAGATTTACATCAACAAGAAGGCAAATTATTTGGCCAGGCATTTAATGAAAAAATTAAACATAGCGGCCAAAGTTGTTTTTCGCTGCACATTCGAGATAAAGCCAAAATAGATGCACCACCTAAGCCTTCCTGTGGTCATCAATATCTTTTAGGTCAAGGATTATATAGGCCAGGTAGTACTGGCGGTTACCTAAGATTAAGAGTTTTGCTTGAAGGAACTATAGAAGCCAGTTTACATTTTCGACCCCAAACTTCAGTAAATGATCAGCTAAGTATCGCCAAATCCCTAGTAGCCTTGGGTACGTTTGGAGGCTTAGGTAGTCGTGCTCGTAAAGGTTTTGGGTCTTTAAGTATAATAAGTCTCACTGGTATAGACAATGCTGATGTACCTATTGCTCACAATATAGAGCAATTAAAAGAGGTTATTCGCTGGTTAGGCATTAACACAGCTAGTTGCGATTATCCACCATTAACTGCGTTTTCCAAATATAGTCGCATTGATCTATCCATGACTCATACCGATTCATGGAAAACACTCAACTCTATTGGAAACCAGCAACAATTATATCGCAGTTGGGGCCAGAATAATACCGTCTGTGGTCAAGATGCTGAAAAAAATTTTCCTAATGATCATCATTGGGCACAGCAAGCCAGTCATGGCCAACATCCTCATCAATTACCAAAACGGATCGTATTTGGTTTGCCGCATAATTATTTTTTCAGTAGCACCCACAAGAAAGCAGATATGGCACCAGCTACTAAAGAGCGGCAACGTCGTGCCTCGCCACTGTTTATTCATATCCATCAGTTTCAAAATAATACTTATGGAGCATTGCAAATTTTATTGCCAGCCAAATTTTTACCAACTGGAGAGCTAGTAGAGGTTAAAGCCCAAGGTCTTAGGAACTGCAAACTTCCATTTAGCCCTGATTGGTCAGTGATTACTAACTATATGGATCGTTTTATTAAAAATATCGATTTTCAAGGCGAGCAATTAATATGAATGTAAAAATGTAGGTGCGATTACGCTACGCTAATCGCACCTACAAAACTAAAATAAACAGCAAGCAAGATACATTATGACCGAAACTGAACGCCACAACCTGCTAAAGCAATATGCCGCAGGCGAAATTAGCTGGACATCCTTAAGAGGACGTGGTCTGGAAAATTACCGCGATGTGTTGTCCGGGCTAGGTGAATTAAATCTACGTCCTCCGGTAGCACCGCTAGATGGACCCAATGTAGAAGCCAGAATCCGGGCACGAGCTATTATCCGCCAAGCATTACAACAGCATAAATCCGAAATTACCCAATCTACATGGCACAACTAGGTCTAATTGTTACCGATGCCTCACCACTTATTGCCAGTACGGTGCGCAATACGTACCCTACTTAAAAATGATGGGTTTCGCTTTGGCTCTACCCATCCTACATGCTTAATAATAGGTTTTAATAATAGGTTTTAAACAAAATATGCAACGTTATCCACAATATTTTCACTTTACACTTGGGCCAGTCCAAGGCTTTGTCGCCCAAGCACGACGTACTAGAGATTTTTGGGCTGGGTCTTTTATTTTATCCTGGTTAGCTGGTGTGGCTATGAAGTCTGTAAAGAAACAAGATAATAAAAATGCAATCATGTTTCCTGATCCAGATGAAGAATTTTTACAGGCTTTGGAAAATGGCAATAGAGGGCCACAGCAAGGAAGTATTCCCAATCGCTTTAAAGCTGGAGTAAGCGCAAACTTTAAACCTGAGTTAGTGACTGAAACGGTCAATGCTGCTTGGCAAGCTTTGGCAGAATTGGTTTGGAATCAAGATATCAAACCATTATTAGCCAACAAACCCAACCAGCTAACTATTACTAAAGAGATTTGGGAACGCCAAATAAATGGCTTTTGGGAAATGAGTTGGGCCATTACAGATGATAATAAAACCAGTAATCTCCTAGATCGACGCAAAAACTGGCGTACGCATCTGCCACCTGCCGAGCCAGGAGTTAAATGTATGCTCATGGATGGTCAACAAGAACTATCAGGCTTAGGCTGGCCAGATAGTAAAAAGCTCGAAGCCTTTTGGAAGCCCTTACAAGAACAGATGCAAACTGATTTAAGAGTAAGCGAACAATTATCAGCTCTAGCCATCATCAAACGTCGCTTTGCCAAACATTTTCGAAAACTCAATGCTAAAATGCCCAACGGCTGGACACTAAAAGGCTGGAAAGTTCCTACCAGCGTCCCATCTCTAGCATACATAGCCGCTGCTCCTTGGCTGGCTCAAATAGTGCGATTAAGTAAAGATAATCCAAACTTGCAAGAGCAAATATGGCTGTTTCACAAGGAAGCTGCAAAGCTTACTAATAGCAGTCATGGCGAATACAGCAGCACTTTACAGTGCGTAGAAAAGGCTCTAACAGATACTGGCCAGAGAACCCCCCAAGATCGACTCTGGACTGTACTAGATGGCGATGTCTTTTTCGAGACCGCCTTAGACAATAAAAATATATACCCCGATCAAGATCAGTCCCAAGCCCAAATAGTAAAACAAGCCTTAAAGGCTATGCGCAAAACTGCGGGAGGTATAGAACCACCTAGCCCATTTTATGCCATTTTGCTAATGGATGTTGATTCTTTAGGTATCCAAATGAGAAAAATAGAAAAACAAGAACATATTAGCAATGCACTTAATGAATTTACCCAAGGTGTTAATGACATTGTCCAAAAACATAGTGGCTTCTTAGTCTATGCTGGTGGTGACGATGTCTTGGCCTTATTGCCTATAGAATACGCTCTATCCTGTGCCGCCGCTATCCGTCAGCATTATCTGCAATGTATGCAGAAAAATCATGTCACCTCAACCATTTCAGCAGCCATTGAATATGCCCATATTCGTAGCCCCTTTACTCGCGCACTCAAGGATGCTCATCCGTTACTAGACGATGTAGCCAAAGATGGACGTGGACGCGATGCCATAGCCTGTCGTGTCTGGAAACCAGGCGGTTTACAGCAAGAATGGTCTATGCCCTGGGAACAGGCTCTGGTTACAGATAATAACAAAGTAAAAGTAGTGATTGATCAATTAGCTAAGGAATTTACCGATAAAGACATGGCATTAGCGAATCGCTTTTTTTACCGCATTCGAGAACGTTTTATGCTACTTAATCCCACTCAGGAGAATGAAGAACCAATCTTAAACGACGCTCAGGCCATAAACTTACTGGCTGCTGAATACATCAATTCTGGTGTACATGGTAAAGATGCTGGAAAAGTACCATTAAAAGATGCTGAAAATATAATTCGGCCTTTATTAGAACAGTGCCGTACTAAAACTCGAGTTCTGGATACTAGAGATAATAGCATAACTATAGAAAAAGATGACGCTCTCAAGGCTGATGCAGCTTTACTAGTACGCTTCCTAGCTTCTAAAGGTATTGAACGGAGAGATTAATGCAACATACCCATACCTGGCGTTTTCACCACATAGACACTTGGTTTTTTCGCGAATCCAGACCCCATGAAACCGTAGGCGGAGCTGAACTGACTAGCCTGTTTCCACCTCCAGCTCGAACTATATTAGGAGCCTTACGGACTATGTGGGGGGAAGCTCTAAATGTCAATTGGCATGAGTTTGCAAAGGCTAAGGAAACGTATCTGCTACCTAAACCAGCAGAGTTTACACCTGTATCTAAACTTGAGCCTAAACTCGATTCTGAACCTAAACCAGAGTTACCTGATATAGATCTAATCGCTGCTATGGGACGCGGCACCAGCTTAGGAACCATAAAAGCTCAAGGCCCTTGGGTCTGCTGGAATGAGAAAAGACTATATCCAGTACCTACATTTATGTTTAAAAAAACAGATGGCACAAGCAGCGAATTGTTTCGCTTACAGATAGGAGCACCAGTAAATTGCGATCTAGGATCGGTCTGTTTGCCAATCTTAGATAATAATGCAATAGGAGCCAAGCCCTTAGAAAACACTTGGGTAACTGCGGAAGGTTTTACCGCTATTCTACAAGGTAGTCTACCCGACCCTGATAATCTATATGCAGCAGCGAAACTATATACCAAAGAATCCCGATTAGGCATAGCCCGTAATAACCAACAGCGCACTGCTATTGATGGTCTCCTATACCAAACCAGCCATATTCGCCCCAAAGATGAAATAGCTATTGATATAGATATTACTAATATAGATACCAATTTCCTCAATCTTGTATTAGATAAAAATCAAGACTATGTACGTCTAGGTGCCGAAGGTCGGATGGCCACTGTAGAAAAACTTAATCCTCAAACTGCTACATTGCCTAATGCTCCTAATATCAGTACCGCATCACAAGATATTGGCATCTTCTTAACTTTGCTAACCCCAGCTCATTGTGCTAGTTGGTATCCAGATGAATTTACCTGCACTGAAATCCAATATCAGGCTAACAAGGACAGCCCAAGTAAAACTATTACCGTCTGGAAAGGAATTTTATATGGAATTGAACTAATCCTAATTAGTGCGGTCTTAGGTAAAGTATACAGGGAAGGTGGTTGGGATCTAGCAGCAGGTGGTGCTCATACTCCAGGCGGCCCGCGATCCATTGAAAGCCTGATTCCTGCAGGTAGTACCTGGTATTGCCAAGTTGCAAATGGTAATATTCAAGAGGCTATAACCGCCTTGCATGGCAAACAAATTGGTGCTAATACAGAGCTAGGACGCGGCATTATCGCTGTTGGCCTATGGCCTAAAACAGAAGCACCACCAGAATTACTGTAGATTAGGTTGCGGTCCGTTTCGCAACCCAACATTACCTCAAAAAGATATTTTGTAGCATGTTGGGTTGACGATAAGGCCGTCAACCCAACCTACATAACTATTGGAAATTAACTTAATGCTAACCCAAAATACATTGCCACAAGAATTAAAAATTCTACCTCGCTTGTCACGTGCCCAACTGGTAAAAGAACTGCTTGACAGCCTTGACGAACCAGAAGAAATGAATTTTATTGAGTTACTTTGGGGTGAAGAAGCAGAACGACGTTTAACTGATATAAAAAACGGCACTACAACAACTATTCCAGGACCAAACGTATTAACTGAAGCCAGGAAACTAGTTAATCAATGAAATATAGCTTCGATCCCAACGCACAAGCAGAATATATTGAAGCGATCCAGTATTATGAACAACAAGCTGAAGGTCTTGGAATACGTTTCATTCAGGATGTTGAAAATACTCTTGGACGTATTTTAGCTTTTCCTGAAACCTGGGGACTTATAGATAAATACTCGAAGAGCTTTATTGAGTATATTTCCGTATGGAATTATATATCATTATGATAAAAAAGAGATTTATATACTTGCAGTGATGCATTTGAAAAGAAAACCTGGATATTGGATAAAACGCTTACAACATATTTTACCATAATATTTGGATACCAAATTGATGAAGTGTAGGTCGTTAATTTTATTGTTCCCCAGCTTTGCATGGGAACGATTAAAGCATTACCCAAATGGCTAAATGTTGGAAACCTTGATTTTCAAGATTAACTAGACTATCTTGATTAACGCATCATGGTAATCATGAAAATCAAGTGAATCATGGTTCAAAAATCTAAAATTATGGTAGTACGCAGTATAATCACGACAAGCTTGTGAATCTAAAGTTCAAAATGTTGATTTGATATCCTGTTACTAAATAGAATTGAATATTTTAAGGAACAAATAATGAATGAAGCAACTGCACTGGTAAGCCTGTGGGCTGAAACCTCAATTCATGCTGGTGCTAGTAGCACTACTGGAGTGATAGATTTACCTATCCAACGCGAAGGCCATACAGGTTGGCCTTGTATCTTTGGATCTGCTGTCAAAGGGGCCATGCGGGCTAAGGCTGAAGCTATAGGACTTGGTGCATTAGATGTAATCTTTGGACCTAGCCCCAATGCAAGCGCGGGTTCAGAATACGCTGGGGCTTTAGCAGTCGGAGATGCTCGTCTACTCTTATTACCAGTACGCGCTCTTACTGGCCATTTTAAATGGGTCACCTGTCCAGCTTTGTTACAGCGTTTGCAACGCGATACTCAACGTCTGGGCATTAGCATCAATCTAATAGATGGGGATTTATCTACACTTACCCCAAATTCAGAAGACACAGCCCTGTTACCAGCTAGTACCAACGCCCGATCTATAGACCAATACCTATTTT
Source organism: Candidatus Achromatium palustre (assembly GCA_001044195.1). Classification (GTDB taxonomy): domain Bacteria; phylum Pseudomonadota; class Gammaproteobacteria; order Chromatiales; family Chromatiaceae; genus Achromatium; species Achromatium palustre. Next base: position 4,508 of record LFCU01000246.1, on the reverse strand, counting down.
TAGAAGAATACCGTTTCCAAACTCAACAGGTAGATCTTTCTAAACTTATCGAAACTCTAACCCGCATCTTAGGGATTGTAGATACTGCTGCCAATAATCCTTTAACTAAACAGTTGTGCATTGTGACCGATGAACGCTTTGCCTTTTTTGCTCAACAGGCTACTCCAGTTGCGCCGCATATTGCCATTGATAATCCAACCAAAACGGTACGTCCTGGAGCTTTGTGGTATGAAGAGACCTTACCACCTGAGACCATTCTCTATACCACATTACATGCCTGGCCTGCCCGTAAAAACGGCGCATCTATGGCTGCTAAGGATATACTAGCTGCGGTTTTACCAGCTACAGATCCTTCCAAACCAGCCAGTCAACTCTTTCCCACTCCATATTTACAATTGGGTGGTAATGAGACCGTAGGCATGGGTTGGTGTCGTCTTCATGTAATAACCTCTAAATAAAGGGGATTTCGAATGGCTAACAACTCTAATTCTAAAAATACTGCTCCTAAAAAGTATAAAAAGCAGCATAAAGCAACTCCACCATCTTCAACGCCCGAGGTTAGTAGAACAACCAGTTCCCATCCACCAATATCAAAAGCTAATCAGCCAGGAGCAAAATTCAATCAACCAGTTGCAAGTGCTGAACATCAGAAACTAGTAGCGCAAACTATCCAGCAAAAACGGGCCAAATTTGCTCTGGAACAAGTGCAAGAAGCACCTAACGATACCAAATTTAATGGCAAAGAATTTATTAGCTATTCTGGTGCATTGCCTGCCATGATCCATATGAACGGCCTAGGCCAAACAGCAGCTTTCTTTCGCAGCAAAACTGATAGTGGTGAACACCAACGCCTCTATAGAATATTATCAGCCTGGCTGATCAAAGACCAACAACCCTACTCCCGATATACAGATCTATTAGAAGGCATCACCCAAGGCTCAATGACCGACTATCGTCTTGCTCAAATCGAAGCCATTGCCCTTATGGAGTGGATCAAACGTTTTTCAAAAGCCTTTATTGAAAACAAAGAGGACACATCCCATGCTCCCTCTGTATTGTAATCATGAGGTGCCGCAACAGCATCCTTCAACCGCCCATCGAGGTTTATGGTATGACCGATTCTATAATGGTTTTACTTCAGGTTGGGAGGTTGAAGATAACTCTAAAGGTGAATGGATCAGAAAAATCGCTATAGATTCCTGTGGGGATAAAGCCAATTTAGATGACTATGCCATACGCCGCTTGGAACTAATTAAAGCTCTAGGCGGAACTGCTATGCTCTTTAACACCACCTGGCATTTTGCCACTGGCTTAGGATTGTCCCATCCAGTAGAGAATGGTTTTGCTTGGCATCCCACGCTAGGCGTACCCTATCTTTCTGGTGCCGCTATCAAGGGCTTGACCCGTGCTTTTGTTGAAATCTGGGATGATACCCTTGATGATGCTGCCAGAAAAGTACGCCTTAAAACCTGGTTTGGTACTGAAACCAAGGATGAAGTAGCAGAACGGGCTGGTGATCTGATATTCTTTGATGCCATCCCAGTATTTCCACCAACTCTGGGAGCAGATATTATGACTCCCCATCTAGGTAAGTGGTATGAGCAGGGTACCGAACATCCCCTAGATCCAAAAGTAATGCCTGGAGATTGGCATGATCCTATCCCAGTCCCTTTTCTAATAGTCAAAAAAGCCCAGCTATTATGTGCCATTGCGCCACGCACAGCTACCGCAAAGCCTCAAGTTCAAGCGGCTATGGCCTGTCTTGAAAAGGCTTTAGATTGGTTAGGGGCAGGTTCCAAAACCGCCATAGGTTATGGGCACATGGAGGCAAATCCTAAAGAGTTTGCATCTTTGCAAAATCAACAAGAAATCACCCAAGCCCAGCGGATTAAAGATTTGCAAAAGCAGGCTGAAGTGGATGCAATCAAAGAAACAATAGCGCAAGATCCAGTAGCAGGAGCTATTCTGGAGGCGCAGCAGCCAACAGCCGATGGGGTAAGGCCCTATCTCAAACTCCTTAATCGTCTTAAAGCTGGGGAATTTTCAGATCCAAAGCAGCGTTGCCGTGTGGCACGTCAAATTCAGGAATGGATGGAGGGCAAAGAAGATAAATGTTGGAAGCCAGAATTAACCAATTCTAAAAAGGATAAAAAGCACAAAGAGATTCAGAAGCATGAACGTACTATGGAAGTGTTAAATTTTCTTAAAGGTTGTTCAGAGCTATAAAATAAATTTAGCATCATAAGTAAACTATTATATATGGTGCCGTATCGTTTTACGGCACTAATAAAGTTTAATAGCTGCTTTAATAGCTATGGTGTAATTTATTATATATAGATATTCTATATATATACTAAATCTAGATATCATAAATAAATTTTATTGTATAAATAAAACCTATGTATGAAATTTTTTTCTGGTAATTTTCAAAAAATGTTTTTAATATGTTATACTTAAGTAACAAAATTTGCGAATTTAAATATCAGCATTTCCGGGGTGACCGTTGGGGTTTTTAAGAAATTTAATAGTATATTTTGTGTGGTTTTATCTGTAGATAATTTTTACCACAACACATCTATAAGTAAAACTTATTGTTATAATAAGAAATTTTGATGAAAAAAGGGGTTGTTTTTACAAAAAATGTCATTATAATAGATACAGTAGTCAAACTGATAATTTAAGCTCTTTTACAGCTAATTCGAAAAGTGATTTTTGGTGGTTTTTATGAGACACTCTATCCTATTAATTTTATTAAAGTTATATCTTCAGATAGGGTTTGACTCACTTCCCCGCTTGAGAGGGGATTAAGACAATGATGTAACCACTATACGTGATGGCTTTTGCTGTTTGACTCACTTCCCCGCTTGAGAGGGGATTAAGACAAATTATTTTCAACTATTCTTACACCATCCATGGGTTTGACTCACTTCCCCGCTTGAGAGGGGATTAAGACCTAGTAAGGCTTCTCGTACCATCTCTTCGTCCGTGTTTGACTCACTTCCCCGCTTGAGAGGGGATTAAGACCTTGGCAGATTTTTGCTAACTCTCTGAGTTCGTTTGACTCACTTCCCCGCTTGAGAGGGGATTAAGACATATAAAAAGTATTCACCTTCTCCAGGAATCGTTTGACTCACTTCCCCGCTTGAGAGGGGATTAAGACTCATCTTGAATGCGTTCGCATCCGGTTATGTGTTTGACTCACTTCCCCGCTTGAGAGGGGATTAAGACTCTCTTTAAAATATTCTTCCATTTTATGTTTGTTGTTTGACTCACTTCCCCGCTTGAGAGGGGATTAAGACATTTCGTTTCGGCCCATCGGATTCCATCTATCCGGTTTGACTCACTTCCCCGCTTGAGAGGGGATTAAGACGTCCTAAAAAAACGATGGCAAATGAAATTAAGAGTTTGACTCACTTCCCCGCTTGAGAGGGGATTAAGACGAAATGAGGAAGTCCATGATTTCTTTCTCAAAGGTTTGACTCACTTCCCCGCTTGAGAGGGGATTAAGACTACTATTCATAAACCCATAAACTGGGCTTGCATGTGTTTGACTCACTTCCCCGCTTGAGAGGGGATTAAGACTTGTCGCTACCTTCAAGTAGCACAACTTTTGTTTGACTCACTTCCCCGCTTGAGAGGGGATTAAGACGTTTTTGTCATATACGAACATCTTACTCTCGTTTGACTCACTTCCCCACTTGAGAGGGGATTAAGACATAGGAGGCCACTCTACCCCAAGCTGGGGTGATGTTTGACTCACTTCCCCGCTTGAGAGGGGATTAAGACCAGGGGGACAAGCAGTTTCCAAAAGGGGGTTCGTGTGTTTGACTCACTTCCCCGCTTGAGAGGGGATTAAGACTCTCTTACCAGTAATAGTAACGATATCAGGGTTTGACTCACTTCCCCGCTTGAGAGGGGATTAAGACCTATCCGCGAAGCTCGGGTGAAGAGGTCTAATTTGTGTTTGACTCACTTCCCCGCTTGAGAGGGGATTAAGACCTACAACTGCTCTACCTGCATGGCTCGCAAGTTTGACTCACTTCCCCGCTTGAGAGGGGATTAAGACCTACCTCTATCCTTCTTTTAGCATCTTTCTTTGTTTGACTCACTTCCCCGCTTGAGAGGGGATTAAGACCTCTTCACCATCTAGGGTTAGCACTATGCAGTTGGGTTTGACTCACTTCCCCGCTTGAGAGGGGATTAAGACTCCTCTTCAATCTCTCGGCTCTCTTCTTCAATGTTTGACTCACTTCCCCGCTTGAGAGGGGATTAAGACTGTTGTGACCATTGTCAGTTATATTAGGCATTTTGGTTTGACTCACTTCCCCGCTTGAGAGGGGATTCAAGACAATAAAAAAGCCCGAATCATCGGGCTTTTTTACTTGTGGAACATTAAATGAGGTAGGACAAAATAAATAGGCATTGCGCCCAACTACACTAAGACTTTAACGAGGTGTAGTATGTTTTGGAATATCGAGTTTTATTGCTTTAATCCTCTCTTAACAGCT